>JBQTJL010000253.1:0-11875 GCA_052387135.1 Methanobacteriota archaeon
CGCCGCGCCAAGGCCGGCGGCGACGAGCGCGCCCACGCCGGGACCCGGGGCGTCCGTCGGGAGGATCCCCCCGAGGGGTCCTCGGGCGCCGCCCAGCGAGAAGACCACCTCGACGATGCCTTCGCCCTTCACGTCGCCTTCGACGCGCGAGCCCGAACGCGAGAGCGGACCTTCCGAAAGGCCGGCGACCGATTCCGGCGAGAACCCCGCCGGGAGCCCGATCGTCCACGACACGCCGCGGTCCTTCGCGTCGGCCTGCCGTCGGAACGAATGGCTCGGCGCCGAGGCCGTCTCGTAGCGGTACGAGCGCACCTCGGACCAGTCGATCGGACCTTCGGCCGTCGCGGACCCCGAGAGGTCCCGGGTCTCGAGGTCGGTGACGGACTCGGTCCCGGCGTACCGGCCGTCCACCAAGGTCGCGGACGGGTCCCCCATGTGGTTCAGCACGCGCACGAACGTGTCCTCGAACTCGACGCGCTCCGCGTCCGTGATGGCGCCGTCCGAGTCCTTGTCCGCAAAGTCGCGGAAGTTCCGGGCCTGGTCGCCGTCGATCGTGTAGTTGCTGTACAGCACGAGATCGGACACCGACGAGAACACGAACGTCCGATCGTCCAGCGTCTCGTCGGCCGCGGCGCCCGGCAGAAGGACGCCGACGAGCCCGAGCCCGAGCCCGAGCACGAGCACGATGGCGCGCCGCATCGGTCACGGAACCGGAATCCGGCTATTAAGAATCATGGATGCAGGGAGCAGGATTTGAACCTGCGAACTCCTAGGAGAGCGGATCTTAAGTCCGCCACCGTTGGCCGGGCTTGGCTATCCCTGCGAAATCCGGAGCCCGATACGCCCAAATATTAGTAGCGGCATCGGGGAGCCGCCTGCGGCCGTAGTATAGCCTGGTAGTACACTGCGTTGCCAACGCCGTTGCTCGAGTTCAAATCTCGACGGCCGCATTCCCTCCTCGTCGGGCCTCTCCGCGTCCTCGGGCCGCTGGCTCGGTCTTTTCGCGCCATGCTGCGTCGCGCGCCTCGGAAATAGCGATGCTATTCCCTCGGCGCGCTCCTTGCCTGGCGCGAAAACCCCTTCGCCATCCGCCCTGCGGGCGCGGGATCGGCCCTCCTCGTCGGCGCTTAACCACGCCCCGGCCGCGAGCCAGGCGCTACGGATCCCGCGACGGATCTGAAGCAATGAGCGCGCAGACCCCCCTGTACGCTCGTTGCGATTCGCCGTAGCGCGGCCGAGCCGCTCGTTGCAAGGCTTGTCACGGCGTCTTCTTCTTCGCCTTTCCGGACCTCGGCGTCGGAGAATGCTCCTCCGCCTCGGCCCGTAACTCTTCGAGTTTTGCGCGGAGCGCCGTGATCACTTCTTGATTGTCGTCGAACACGAGTTCGGCGCTGCATTCGGGGCAGTGGAACTCGGCGTCCTGGGCCTGCTCGAACGCGAAGCGCTTCTTGTCCGCGGGGCAAGTGTAGAATCGGTTGTCCTCTTCGAACTTGAGCTGGACCTCGATCTCCGCGATCTCGCGCTTCTTCCGTTGTCCCAGCGCGTAGCGGGCGGTGTCCGGCGTGAGGTGCCAGATGAAGGTCTGCCAGCCGGTGTCCTTGTCCTTCTCCTTCTGGTATTCGGCGAGCCGCGCCTCGTAGAGGTCGTACAGGATGCGCCGGATGTGCGAGGGTTTCTCGTGGAGGCGCTCCGCGATCTCGGTGTCCGTGGCCTTCGAAAGCTCCTGGAGGATCTGCGCGACGGAGACCCCCTTGTCGCCCACGGTCCGTTCGAGATATCCCCGAAGCTCAGGGTCGTCGAGGACGCCGGCGGCCATCGACTATCCTAGAACCTGCCCCGGCATAAAGGTTCTTCAACGGGAACCTTGGCGTTCCGGCAGTCCGTCTTCGGTCCGGACGACGCGCTTTCCGCGCGCCTGCGGCTCGATGCGGAACGGGCCGCCGAGGTCGCGGGAAAGGACGGCGGGCCCGAGCACCTCGTAGAGGAAGACCGCGAGCGCCGCGACCTCGCTATGCGGCTGGTTCCCGACCGCGACGTTCCAGTCCGCCATCCCGTAGAGGTCGCCCTCGACCTTCTCGGCGCCGACGACGACGAGCAGCGCGGATTCCGCGGAAAGCTCCGGCGCCACCTTCGACAGCGGCTCCCCGTACATGGTCAGGTGCACGACCTTGCCCGGGAACGACCGGATCGCCTTCCGCCACTCCCGCGTCCCTTCGACCTCGAGCGCCGGGCCGAACCGTCGCGCGACGCCGGAGATGCTCCGTTCCACGCCGGAGTCCGGAGGGCAAAGGAGGAGCCGGCGCGCGCCGAAGGCCCTCGCGACGAGCCCCACGTGGGTCGTCACGCGCGCGTCCCGCGCGACCCGGTGCCCGACGCGAAGGACGTCGACGGTCGGGCTCATCGCGGCAGCGACACCACCACGGAGACCGAATCGCCGTCCTTGAGCTGGAGCCGTTCACGGAGGCGATGCGGGCTGATGAGCTCGAGGACGTCCGCGTGGTGGGTCCGGAGGGGCAAGATCACGGCGCCCGGGACGTCCGCCACCGAGGCGAGGAGACACCGCGCGCCGCCGAACGTGCGGTCCTCGGTGACGAAGCCCTCGATCGGGATCCCGTACTCGCCCGAAAGCTGGAACAATCGCTCCCGCTCGGCCCGGTCGACCGTGAGGTTCAACGTCCCGGGGTACGGCGTGAAGCCGAGCTTCGCCTGGAACTGGTCCGCGTATCCCTTTCTCGTGACGTAGTACTGGCCTTCGCCGAGCCCGGTCGAGACGACGCCGGCAAGCTCGACACGCGCGGGCTTCTCGAAGAGGCCCTGGTATTCGGCGAACTCGCGGAAAAGGACGCGCCCGCCCGCGTCCGAGATCCGCAGGAGCTGCCGACGGGCGCCCATCCGCCGCACGAGGAGCCCTTCACGAAGAAGCTCGAGGATCTTGCGGCTCGCGGTCTGCTGGCTCGTCCCCAGGCGCTTCGCAAGCTCACCGGAGGAGATCACGACGTCCTCGGTGAGGCCCCCGAGGCGCGCAAGCTGCTTCAGGATCTCCTTGTGGTCGGGCTTGAGGCTCGCCCCGGCTTCGACCTTCTTCCGTTCCAAGCGACCGGCCCCGGCGGTAGGGCAGCCTATAAGCGAGGGGTCTGCATAAACGTACCGCCCCGGACGACCGGACGGCCGAACGGACGGAAAGGACGGAAAGGGCGAACGGAGCGAGCTGGATGGACTTCACCAAGATTCCGACCGTGCTTTCGGCGGACGAGATCATCGACAAGGCGTTCCGGCGCGCGGGCAAGATCAAGCCGCAGATGGGCGACGAGGGCCGGCTGGAGGTCCGCCGCGCCGAGCTTTCGAAGATCCGCACGGCGCAGAACACCGCGAACGCGGTGCTCGAGCGCGTGCAGACGTCGTTCCCCTCCTTCGATCAGCTGCATCCGTTCTTCCACGAGCTCTGCGCGCTCCAGTTCGACGTGCGGCGGGCGCAGAAGGCGCTCGCAGCCGTCGCGTGGGCGCAAGGGCAGATCAAGCGGATCGGGGACCGCGAAGCCGCGCGGATCAAGAGGACCGAGGTCCCCTCCTCGATGCGGACGATCCGCACGTCCGCGTACGGCCGCATGGCGAGCGTCGTAAAACAGGTGGGCAAGGACTTGGACTTCCTCGCGGCGGCGCGCGCGCACCTCAAAGCGCTCCCGTCGATCGAGCTTGCGGTCCCGACGCTCGTGATCGCGGGGTACCCGAACGTGGGGAAGTCGAGCTTGGTGCGCGCGATCTCCACGGGGACGCCCGAGGTCGCCCCGTATCCCTTCACGACGAAGGGCATCATCGTGGGCCACTTCGTGCACCGGCGGGTGAAGTATCAGGCGATCGACACGCCGGGCCTCCTCGACCGGCCGCTCGCCGACCGGAACAAGATCGAGCTCCATGCGATCCTTGCGCTCCAGCACTTGGGCGACGCGATCGTCTACCTCATCGATCCGGCCGAGCACTGCGGCTATTCGCTCGAGGCCCAGGAGAAGCTCCTATCGGAGATCAAGAAGGAGTTCACCGGGATCCCGATCCTCGAGGTCGAGACGAAGGGCGATCTGCCCGTTCCGGGGAGCAGGAAGGAGGTAGCAGGCAGCCGGCGGTTGACCGTTTCGTCGATGACGAAGAAGGGCCTCTCCGAACTTGTCGACGCGGCGGTCGCGCTCGTCCCCGAAGAGGAGAAGGGCGGAGTGGCGTCGCGCCGACGGGCCTGATCACTCCGCGCGTTCCACGTCGATCTGCGCCCGCTGGAGCCGGTCGCTGTAGTCGACGTAGACCGACTTCCACTCGGTGAACTGGTGGATCGCGGCGGTGCCCGCCTCGCGGCCGCCGTTCCCCGTGTTCTTCACGCCGCCGAACGGGAGGTGCACCTCCGCGCCGATCGTGGGCGCGTTCACGTACGTGATCCCCGTCTCGAGCGATTCGATCGCCCGGAACGTCTTGTTCACGTCCCTCGTGTACAAGGAGGACGAGAGGCCGTAGTCGATGTCGTTTGCGACCCGGAGGGCCTCGTCGAAGTCGCGTACCTTGATGACCGAGAGGACCGGTCCGAAGATCTCCTCCTTTGTGATCCGCATCCCGTGCTGGGCCGCAAAGATCGTGGGCTCGATGAAGAACCCCTTGTCGTATTTCCCGCCGGTGAGCTTCCGGCCGCCGAGGAGGAGCTTTGCGTTCTCCTTCTTCCCGACGTTCACGTAGTCGAGGATCGTGTCCTCCTGCTGCTTCGAGTGGACCGGCCCCACGTCGATCTTGGGGTCGGACGGGTCTCCGAGGGTGAGACGCTTCGCCGCGTCGACTAGCATCCCGAGGAACTCGTCGTAGACCGGTTCCTCGAGGATGAGACGCGAGGTCGCCGTGCACCGCTGGCCGGCGGTCCCGAACGCGCCCCAGAGGACGCCTTCGAGCGCGAGCGGGAGGTTCGCGTCCGCGAGCACGATCTGGGGGTTCTTCCCCCCCATCTCGAGCTCGACCGACTTGAAGTCCTGGGCGGCCCGACTGTAGACGTCGCGCCCGGCGACGACGCCGCCCGTGAACGAGATGTGCTTCACCTTCCGCGACTCGACGATCGTGCGGCCGACGACCGAGCCCGAGCCCGTGACCATGTTCACGGCGCCGGGCGGGACGCCCGCCTCGGCGAGGACCTCGACGAAGCGCGCCCCGCAGAGCGGCGTCGTCGACGCCGGCTTGAAGACGACGGTGCAGCCCGAGATGAGCGCGGCGCCGATCTTCCACGAGGGAATCGCTATGGGGAAGTTCCACGGCGTGATACAGGCGACGACGCCCTTCGGGCGGCGCACGGACATCGCGAACTTGTTCGGGAGCTCCGAGGTCGTCGTCTCGCCGAAGAGCCGGCGGCCCTCGCCCGAGATGTACTGGAAGAAGTCGATCGCTTCCTGCGCGTCGCCCATCCCTTCCTTCAAGGATTTGCCCATCTCGCGGGTGACGAGGAGGCCGAGCTCGTCTTTGGCGCGCCGGAAGAGGTCGGCCGCCTTCAGCAGGATCTCGCCCCGCCGCGGCGGAGGCGTCTTCGCCCACGCCGGGAACGCCCGGGCCGCCGCCTGGATCGCCTTCTCGGCGTCGCCCGCGGTGCCGTCGGGGAACGTGGCGAGGGCCTCGCCCGTCGCCGGATTGATCGTCGTGATGGTCTTCTTCGACTCGGACGCGACCCATTTTCCGTCGACGAAGATCCCGTACGATTTGGAAGGCACGATCGGCACCGGGGGACGGATGGTCGGCGCGAGCACTTAAGAGATACGGTGTCCGGGAAATACGGGTCCGGGGTGAAGGCATGAGCTACGGTTCCGGTGGTCCCGGGCCAGAACCGTATTTCCCAGCCCCACGCCAGAACCGTATTTCTTATTGGGGAGCGGCGTAGTAGTGGCCGCATGCCGTACCGCCGACCGATGCTCCGCTTCCTGTACGCGGGACAGGTCGTCTACGGCGTCGTCGCGGGCGGGGTCGCGGCCGCGCTCGTGCTCGTCTATCTCGACGGCGCGCTGTCCCCCCTTTCGGCCGTGCTTGGGATCGCGGTGCTCGTCGCCGCCACGGTGGCCTTCCTCATCTACCTGCAGAACCTGTACGAACGGGCGCCGGCCGCCGACTACAGCGAGGCGTGCCCCGAATGCGGGGCCCTCGTGAACAAGTACAGCGAGTTCTGCGAGCACTGCGGCGCGGACCTCGTGTACGAGGAGCGCGTGGTCCGCTGCCCGGAGTGCTCCCACGAGGTCTACGAGGGCGTCCGCTTCTGTCCGGAATGCGGAGCGGCGATCGGCTGACCGCGGGGGTGCCACGAACGGACCGCCCACGGCGCACTGCGCACGGCGCACCGCGCACCGTCCACTTTCGGGGCACCCTTCGGAACGTTCATAGCCGGACATGCGGGTGAGCCCCCGTCATGCTGGCCGCCGCGCCCCAGTCCGTGCTCCGCCCGGGCGCCTTCGAACCTCGGACGTATCAGGAACGCATCGCCGCGGAGTGCGCGAGACGTTCCACGCTGGTCATCCTCCCGACCGGGCTCGGGAAGACCTCGATCGCGGCGCGCGTGGCAGGTCTTCGGCTCGCCTCGGCCGGGGGGCGCGTGCTCGTGCTTGCGCCGACGAAGCCGCTCGTGGAGCAGCATGCGCGGACCCTCGCGGGCGCGCTCGAGGTCGACGACGTCGCGGTCTTCACGGGCGACGCCCGGCCGGAGGAACGGAAGGCTCGCTGGCAGGCCGCGCGGGTCGTGGTCTCGACGCCGCAGGTGATCGAGAACGACCTCCTCGCGGGCCGGCTCGACCTCTCCGACGTGACCCTCCTCGTCGTCGACGAGGCCCACCGGGCCGTCGGGAACTACGCGTATGTCCACGTCGCGCGCGAACTACGTCGCGAGGCCCCCGCCGCCCTCGTGCTCGCGCTCACGGCGTCGCCGGGCTCTTCGCGGGACCGCGTCTTGGGGATCGTCGAGAACCTCGGGATCGAAGGGATCGAGGTCCGAGCCCGGGACGACGAGGACGTCCGCGACCACGTCCAGCGCGTCGTCGTCGATTGGATCGAGGTCCGGCTTCCGGAACCGTTGCGACGCGTCGCATCCGATATCCGCGCGATGCTCGAATCCCGCGTCGAGCGTCTGCGGCGCGCGGGCGCCGTGCGCGGGCCGCGCGTGGGAAAGCGCGACCTCCTCGAGGTCCGGCGGCGCCTCCAGGCGCGTCTCGCCGCAGGCGGCGACGAGGCGGACGCGTGCTACGACCTCCTTCGCACGCAGGCCGAGGCGATGAAGCTCCACCATGCGCTCGAGCTTGCCGAGACCCAAGGCTTGCGGCCGCTCCGGTCTTACCTTTCGCGCCTTCCGGAGGATGAGAGCGCCGCGGCCCGGGCGATCCGGGAGGACCCGCGGTTCGGCCCGCTCGTTACCCTCGTCGACGACTGCCGCGTCGAGCATCCGAAGCTGCGACGCCTCGCGGGGATCCTCCGCGCCGAGTTCTCGGCGCGCCCCGACGCGAAGGTCCTCGTGTTCAGCCAATACCGCGAGACCGCGGATCGGCTCACGGCGGAGCTTGCCGCGATCGAGGGCGTCCGCGTCGCGCGGTTCGTGGGCCAGGGGAAGCGAGGCGGCGACAAGGGCCTTACGCAGAAGCGACAGGTCGAGCTCCTCGATCAGCTTCGTGGCGGCGCCTTGAACGTGCTCGTCGCAACGAGTGTCGGCGAAGAGGGGCTCGACGTGCCCTCGACCGACCTCGTGGTGTTCTACGAGCCGGTCCCCTCCGAGATCCGCACGATCCAGCGCCGGGGCCGCACCGGCCGGAACGAAGCCGGCCGCGTCGTCATCCTCATGACGAAGGGGACCCAGGACGAGGCCGCCCACTGGATCGCGCGTAACAAGGAGCAGCGGATGGCGACGCTCGTGCGGTCGCTCGCGGGCGTCGTCCCGCACGTGAATGCGTCTCTCCACCCACCGGGCGCCGCCGGCGCCCTACCTTCGCGTCGCGAAGCGACGCTACCCTCCGAGGTGCCCGAGGCACCGAGGATCCTCGTCGACACGCGCGAATTCTCTTCCGCCGTCGTGAAGGAGCTCGTCTCGCGCGGGGCCGAGGTCGACCCCCAGCGCTTGGTCGTCGGAGACTTCGTGGTCTCCGACCGGGTCGCGATCGAGCGGAAGACGGGCGCCGACTTCGTGGGAAGCCTCATCGACGGCCGGCTCTTCCCGCAACTCAAGGTCCTCCGCGACCACTACTCGTCCGCGATCCTCGTCGTCGAAGGGAACGCGTACCTTTCGGCGCGGCGCCTGAAGCCGGAAGCCGTGTTCGGCGCGTTCGCCGCGATCGTCACGGACCTCCGCGTCCCCGTGTTCCTCACGGCGGACGCCTCCGAGACGGCGCGGCTCATGGTAGCGATCGCCCGCCGGGAACAGTTCGGAGAGCGACGGCCGGTAGCCCTCCGGGGCGAAAAGCCCGCGAAGACGACGGCCGAATCCCAGCAGCTCGTGATCGAGGGCCTCCCCGGCGTCTCGGCGGTCCTCGCCGAGCGGCTCCTCTCCCACTTCGGGTCCGTCGAGGCGGTCGCGCGCGCGTCCGTGGCGGCGCTCGCCGACGTCGACGGCATCGGCGAGAAGACCGCGGCGAGGATCCGGGAAGTCTTCGTCGCGCCGTTCGAGGCGATGCCGTGAGACGCACGGTCTCGCGGCCGTCCCCGGGGCCCGAGAACAGCCTCTGGCATTGGAACCGCATCCTGTCTCCCCTTCGCGTCGCCTACAATTACGTCCTCATGTCGCTCGCGCGCGTGTCGCCGTCGCTTCGGGCGAAGAACTGGCTCTACCGCCGCATGGGATGCCGGATTGGCGCGAACGTCGCGGTCGGGCTCGAGGCGACCTTCGACGTCTTCTATCCCGAGCTCATCGAGATCGGGGACGACTCGATCGTCGGATACAACACGACGATCCTCTGCCACGAGTTCCTCCACGACGAGTACCGCACGGGTCCGGTCCGGATCGGCCGGCGCGTGACGATCGGGGCAAACTGCACGATCCTTCCGGGCGTCACCATCGCGGACGGGTCCGTCGTGTCCGCGCACTCTCTCGTGAACGCGGATGTCGAGGGGTTCGTGGGGGGAGTGCCGGCTCGGGCGTTGGATCGAAGAAAGGAAGAAAGGGACGAGAAAGGGGGGACGGAGTGACCGATGGATGACGGGCTTGCGCTACCGCATGGATTGGCCCGCCTTCGCGTTTGGCACGAGGCCATCGATCTCGCGGATAGGGTCTACGCCCTAACGGAAGCGTGGCCCGAACGGGAGACCTTCGTTCTTTCCGCGCAAGCGCGACGCGCGGCCGCATCCGTCGTTGCGAACATCTCGGAAGGACAAGGGCGGGCCACGCGAGGGGATCGCGTGCGGTTCTTCTGCATCGCGCGAGGCTCCGTGTACGAACTCTGCGGCCTCCTCCAGGTCGCGCGGCGCCGCGAATTCTCGCCGCGCCCGCAGATCGAGGCTGCCCAGCGCGCGGCGACCACGGTCGCGGTCCCGCTGCACGGCCTCATCCGTGGAGCCGCATCGAATCCCGCCGACCCGGCGCAAACGCCCGTATGCGCTCCGGCCCGGCCTCTCCCCTTTCCGCCTTTCGAGGAGCGCGCGGAGAACAAAACTTAAGATTCCGCGAACGTAAATCCGTCCCGAAGGCGCGCGACCGGCGAGCACCTCACGTTCCGCCTGGTTTTCCGTGCGAGCTGTCGGGCCTTCATTTTCTCTCCTCCAGCACACGCTCCGACAAGAACCTATAAGAAGGGGCCCGCCGACTCGGGCGACCGCATGAAGGCCCTTCCGGTGGTACTCCTCGTCTCCGCGTCCGTCCTCTCCGGCTGCCTCGGCCAAGGCTCGGACGTGGGTCCGTCGGGGATCCTTCCCGGCGTCGATCTTCCGCTTCTCCCGCGGCCCACGCTCGCCTGCGTCGGGACCCGCTGCAACTACGAGACCACGGTCGAGCCGGACGAGACGCGGCAGGGCAACGAGGTCACGATCGCGGTGAACCCGACCGACGCGGGAAACGTCGTCGCGGGCGCGAAGGACTACACGCCCGAGACCGCGGGTCAATGCGTCTGGAACGGGGTCTATCTTACGAAGGACGGCGGCGCTTCGTGGAAGAACGACAACCTGCCCGGCTCCCCGTGGCTCCTCACGACCGACCCGTCCCGGTTCGAGCCGAACGTCCTCTCCCAGTACTGGTGCGCGACGGACCCGGTCGTCGCGTTCGGGCCCGATGGCACCTTCTACTACAGCGCGCTCGTCTATCAAGGGGACCCCGTGACCGCGAGCAAGATCGGGAAGGACCAGCTCGGGACGGGTGTGAACGACTTCGCGTTCAACCGCGTGAGCATCGTCGTCGCGATCAGTTCGGACGGCGGCGAGACCTTCGACGAGATCTCGGTCATCGATTCCGGCTCGTTCCCCGTGAACTTCCACGACCGCCAATGGATCGAGGTGGACCAGGAGAACGGGAACGTCTACGTCGCGTGGACCGCCATCGCGCTTCCTGGGAACCTCTTCTACCGATCGACGGACGGGGGCCGCACGTGGTCGATGCCGGTCGTGCTAAACGACGTCCCGACCGCCCTCCACGGGCCCGGCGGCATGTACGTCGCGGTCGGCCACGGCGGCCCGATCTACGTCTCCGGCTGCGGCGACGGCGGTCCGCAGGTCACCGTGAGCAAGGACGCCGGCGAAACGTTCTCCGGGTTCGCGATGGCCGTCCCGGCTACGGACGAAGGCATGGAGGCCGAGTTCCGGAGCGGAATGGTCTGCATGGTCGCGGCGGACGACACGGACGGCCCGCACTCGGGGAACGTGTACCTTGCCTGGAGCGACACGCGGAACGGGGACCGCGACATCTACTTTGCGCGAAGCGACGACGAAGGCTCCTCGTGGAGCGAGCCCGTCCGGCTGAACAAGGACGACGGCGCAAACGACCAGTTCTTCCCCGCGGTCTCGGTCTCACCGTCCGGCGTCGTCGACGTCGTCTGGTACGACCGGCGGAACGACCCCGAGAACCGCCTCCTCGACCTCTACCACGTCTACAGCCTCGACGGAGGCCGGACCTGGAGCGACGACTTCCGGGTGACGGACGTCTCGAGCGACCCCGTCTGGAGCAAGCACCAGGGCGGGTTCACGTTCATCGGCGACTACATCGACATCGACTCGTCCGAAGCCTGCGCCCATCCCGTGTGGGTCGACACGCGGAACGAGAAGGCCGACGTCTTCACCGCGTGCGTGGAGCGCCCCACGGAACCGGTGGCTCCGCCGATGGCGGAGGCGTCCGGAGAGCACGAGGACCACTGAGCGTGTAGACCTCCTCGTACGAGGTCTCCCCGCAGGTCCCGCACGCGTACGAATCGCGCACGCCGGAGGCGCTCCAGCTGTGCATCCGGGACACGTCCGCCCCGCAGACGGGACAGGCTCCGACGAGGTTTCCTACGCCGAACACGATCATGTGGGCATCTCCGTGCCGACCAGGGCGCCTCGAAGGCATAGCCCGGTGCCCGGGAGGGGACCGAACGTTCCGCCAGCCCGGGCTTTGACCGTTCGTGGACCGATCAGCCGGTGCTGGTCATGGCGGGGTCGCCGGCGTCGATGCAGCCGAAGCTCGCGACGCGGAGCGCCCCGTCCGTGACGTAGAGGAGCCCGTCCCGGAGCCCGACGTCCCAGGTCCCGGCGTAGATGCCGGCCGACCCGAGGAGGGTCGTGGTCGGGCTCGTCGACTGGATCGGGCGCCTGCTCGATTCGAGTCGCGCGAGCGGCACGGCGCGTCCCTCGACGAGGTCGTCCAGCGAAAAGACGAACACTCCGTGCGTGTAATGGGCCATGTAGAGGTACGGCGGTACGATCTGGACGTTGTGCTGCG
>JBQTJL010000254.1:0-6466 GCA_052387135.1 Methanobacteriota archaeon
CACCTCGGGGTCGAGCGCCTCCCGCTCGTCCACTTCGGCCGCCTTCGGGGCGACGTGGCGCAGGACGAACTCGCGCGCGGCGTCGCGGAGCGCGATCTGACCCTCGGAAAACCCGACGTCCACGGGAAGGGAGACGCGTCCCCGGATATGGTTCTTTACGTCAGCGTCCCCAGAATTCCTCGGGGGTCTGGGCGATCTCGTACCGGAGCGGATTCAGGGGAATGCCTTCCGATTCGAGCCACGGAAGGAACTCGCGGCCCGACGCGCTCATCTGTTCGAGCGTGCCCCGGAAGATGTAGAGGAGCGAGGCGTCCTGGGGGAGGAACGGACCTTCCACCTGGAATCCGTGCTTCTTCGAAAGCTCCTTCATCTTGCGGTCGATCGACTCGAGTTCGCCCTTTCCGCCGTCGTAGTCCGCCTTCCAAAGGATGATCATGCGAACACCGGCCCCGGGAGGTCGCGGCCTTCGGATGAAGGTTCGGGCTGCGCTACGGCGTGTGCCGTTGCCTAGTGATGGTGGGCGACTTCGCGGAGCCGGTCCTCGGGCACGTACCGTCCCCTGTACGACTTCGCGAACGCCATGTAGTCGCCGCTCGTGTGCGCGTGCGCGGGACCCGGAAGGTCGGCGAACTCGAAGTCGTCGTAGACGAGCATCGTGTTCATGCCGCCCGGGAACGCGTGGTCGTTCGAGGTGTAGCCGCCGAGCTCCCACGAGCCGCCGTGGTCGTGGAAGTCCCAGATCCCGGGGTTGTTCGCCTTCACGTAGACGTCGTACCGCTCGCCGGGGCCGATCACGATCGAGTCCGCGTAGTACGGCACGGGCAGGTTGTATCCGTCCTTGTGCGTGACAAGGAAGTGGTGCCCGTGCAGATGCATCGTGTGGAGGAGCTGGCCCGCGTTGATCATCCGGATGCGGATCGTCTCCCCGCTTTCCACGTGGAGCGGCTCCGTCTCGGGGAAGCTCTTTCCGTTGATCATGAACGTGTCGTAGTAGGGGTGGTACCGGAGGCTTGCGAGCGGGTAGTAGTCGCGCGGCCCGGCCGACGTCGCAAAGTCGAGCCCGCTTTCGCCCGCGATGATCCCCGCGATGTCGATCGCTTCCCGGGCGTAGCGCGCGCCGTAGTTCGGCAGGTCGCCCGGGTTCTTCGGCGGGTGCCGGTCCCCATGGAGGAACGACTGGCTGTCGATCTCGTGCAGGAGGACCGTCGATTCGCGGTCGAACGGCGGGTCCTGCTTCGGGTCGCGCGGCTCGACGATGAGCGCGCCGAACAGGCCGAAGTCGACGTGCGTCGGGGCGTCGACGTGGCAGTGGTACCAGTACGTGCCGGCCTCGTCCGCGTTGAACTCGTAGACGTACTCGAACGCGTCCATGCTCACGCTCTGGGTCATGAACGGGACGCCGTCCATCTCCCACGGAAGCGATATCCCGTGCCAGTGGATCGTGTGCGGGAGCCCCGCGTCGACGTGGAGCGTGACCTTCACGCGGTCGCCCTGCGTCACGCGGAGTTCAGGACCGGGGACGGTGCCGGCGTCCTCGGGGTCGAGCTTGAACGTGAGGGCCGAGAGTGTCTTCCCCTCGACCGGTTCGAAGGTGGTGAACCCGGCGTAGATGTCCCATTCCTTCACGGCGCGGTCCGCGAGCGGGATGTCGAGGAACGGCGTGAGCGGGACGATCGACTGGGTCTCGACGCCTTCCGTGGGATCCGACCCGCCGGATAGGCATCCGGAGAGTACGAGCACGGCGGTCAGGAGACCTGCCACAGCGGGACGCGTCAGACGGGGTTGTTTCATGCCGATGCCCCCAACGGCCACGGGAGGAGGCCCAAGGAGGCTTAATCCTTTGCCGTGCTTGGGTCTGGGGACAGGCCGGTTTTTAGCCGTCCTTCCAACGGCAGCGCAGCCACCGTTCATATAGGCGCTTCGCAGCCCGCGAAGGCCGCCGCGCCTGCACGATCTCGTACTTGTCGAACGGCTTCTTGCCGAGCACGACCGGGACGTGGTAGAGCTCGTCGCGGCGGAACACCGAGACCGTGACGCGGGTCCCTGGCCGCGTCTCCTCGATGCGGTCGGCAAGCGTCTTGTCGTCGACCCGGAACCCGTCGACCGCGAGGAGTTCGTCGCCGGCGTTCACGCCGTCGCGGTGCGCGCCGTGCCCCGAAAGCACCGCGTCGATGAGGACGTGGCCGTCCGTCCGCTTCAAGCGGACTCCCATGTATCCGCGGGCGCGTTTCGGCGCGACGGGCTTTCCGTCGACCGGGACCTCGCCCACGAGGAGGTCCTTCGGCGGCTTCTCGTCGTATCGCCGCACCATGCGGAGCCCCGCGGCCCGGAAGAACCGGTCGTACGGCAGCTCCTCCGTGCCGGCGACGTATCTTTTGAAGAAGTCCGTGAGCGGCGCACCGGCGACCTCGGCCACGGTCGCGGCGTACGCCGCCTCGGGGAACCCGACGCCCTTCTTCCCGTACCGGCGATAGAGGAGCTTCAGGACGTCGTCCAAGGACCGTCGTCCGCGGGTCCTCCGCCGGATCTCGAGGTCAAGGAGGCACCCGACGACCTCGCCCTTCAAGTAGTACGAGATCGCGGTGTTCACGGAGGATTCGTCGGGCTTGTAGAACTTGATCCAGGTGTCGAAGCTCGCCGCATCGAGGCTCTGCACGAGCCGGCCCGGGATCTCCTCGAGGAGCTTCACGCGCTCCGCGAGGTTCTCGCGCCACGTCCGCGGCGTGATGAGCCCCGCGCGCCGGAGGACCTGCTGGTCGTAGTAGTCCGTGAACCCCTCCATCGCCCAGAGGAGCCGCGTGTGCACCTCCTTCTTGTAGTCGAAGGGGCCGAGCGGCGTCGGACGGATCCGCTTCACGTTCCAGGTGTGGAAGAACTCGTGCGCCGCAAGCGACAGGACCTTCTCGTAGGTCTTCCGCGGCTCGAAGCTCCACCGCCGCACGTTGAGCGTCGTCGAATTCTCGTGCTCGAGGCCGCCGCCGCCCTTCTCGGTAAGGTGCACGATGAACGTGTAGTGCTCGTACGGGAGGTCGCCGAAGATCGCGGCCGTCGCGCGCACGATCCTCGCAAGGTCCCCCACAAAGCGCCGCGCGTCGACGTTCCCGTGACCCCAGATCGCGACGCGGTGCTCGACGCCGCGGACGCGGAACCGGTGCACGCGGTGCGTCCCGATCTCGATCGGGCAATCGACCAACACGTCGTAGTCCGGGGCCGTGTACCGGTTCGCCCCGCGCGGCGAAAGGCCGGTCGTCACGTGCCAACCCGGAGGCGGGCGGATCCGCAGGTCGTGCGGGATCGCCTTCAGGCCGTCGACGTAGAGGAAGACGGCCGCGCCGTTCACGTATCCGTGGTCGGCGTCGAGGTGGGACGTGTCGACCGTGAGCTCGTTCGCGTAGACTGTGTACCGGACGACGATCTCGGCCCGGCCGCCCACTTCGACGCACCACGTCGTCTTGTCCACCTTCTCCCAGTTCAACGCGCGCCCGTCGGGCCCCCGCGCGTCGAAGTCCCGGACGTGCCGCGCGAAATCGCGGACGAGGTAGGAGCCCGGCGTCCAGACCGGCATCACGAGGTCCGCGTGCTCGGGGCCCTGCCCGCCGCCCCACGCGATCCGCATCTCGACTGCAAAGTCGTGCGTGTGCGGCTTCGGCATCGAAAGGGCGTAGGAGACCTTCGGGGGTGCGCGGCGGGGCGGCACGGGGGGAGAAAGGGGACCGTGAGAAAAGGCTTTTGGAGCCGGGCCTCCCTCGGAGACCAGTGCCCGGCCTCACGGTCTGCCTCCGCTGCGGGAGCCCCCGCATCCACCCCCAGACGATGGGCGAAGGCCTGATCCCCGGCGGCGGGGAGGGGCTCGCGTGGTCCTGCGACGATTGCGGGTTCCTCGGGGCCCCCTTCGAATCCGGAGAGGATACTTACAAAATACGTACTCCCGTCGAGGAGCCCGAAGGGGCCGCACTGGCGCGGCGCGTGGACCGACTCGGACGTGTGGCCGGCGTCGCGGCCCTCCTCATCGGGACCGTCCTTCTCGTGGGCGGCGTCTATGCGCCGCTCGTCGCGTTCCGGGAAGGCTCCGGCGTCTTCTTCGTCGCGGGCGGGATCGCGGGGATCCTCGTCGGGGCGGGCTTCGCGCTGGCCGGCCTCCGGCTGCTGCGACACGCCGATACCTAAAACCTTAAGGGTTCCGTTTCGCCTCGCCCGGTCCGTGCGTGCCCTCCCGCTCGTCGCGATCTTGGCGCTCGCCGGATGCCTTGCGCCCGGCTCCGATCCTCCGCCCATCGCGGCCCCGTTCGTCGACCCGATTGTCGAACGGCACGACCACCTCGACCCCGCGGAGCACAACCTGTCATGGAACATGGAGCTCCTCCACTGGGACCCGCTCGCGCCCCAAGGCGCCGTGTCCGGCGCGCATGCGGTCGACCTTCGCGGCGAGCACCTGTTCGTGGCGCTCCAGGACGAACCGCTGGGCTTCGCGATCCTCTCGCTCGCGGACCCCGCGCGGCCGTCGCTCGTATCGACCTTCGACGACGAGCGCGCCACCGGCGGGGACCGCAACATCGCGGTCTCCGAGGACGGCGACTGGGTGTTCCTCGCGAACGAGGGGACCGTCGTCGCGGTCCCGGGCGTCACCGGCGTCTCCGACCCCGAGCGCGCCGGGATCCGCATCGTCGACGTCTCCGACAAGGCGGCCCCGCGGTTCGTGAACTTCGTCCCGGTCGGCGTGGGGGGCGTCCACACGATCTACTCGAAGGACATCGGCGGAGCGACGTACGTGTTCGGGCTCTCGAACGGCGTGAACATCTACCGGCTGGTCGACGACCCCGTCGCCGAAAAGACCCTGCAGCTTGTCGCAAAGTACGTGACCGCGACGCCGAACCAGCTCGCGCGTCTCCCCGACCCCACGCCGCAGGAGAACGTGGTCTACGCGCGGCGCGTCGTCGGCGCGCACGACATGACGGTCGTCGAGGACGAGGAGCTCGGCCGCGTGCTCATGTACGTCGCGTACTCGTACGACGGGTTCAAGATCGTCGACATCACGGACCCCGCGGACCCGCAGGAGCTTGCAAGCTGGGTGCCCGACGGGCCCGGTGCGCCGTACTACGTCCACTCCGCCGAGGTCACGTGGATCGACGGCCGAAGGATCGTCGTCGTGGGCTCCGAGGTCTTCGAGAACCGCAACTTCGCGGTGCCGTCGCCGATATGGGTCCTCGACGCCTCCGACGTCGCGGCGCCGCGCGAGGTCGGCGAGTGGCACAACCCCGGCGAGCACGGGAGCGCGTCGATCCTCCACTCGGCCCACTTCTACCGGATCGAGGACGCGAAGGTCTACATGGCGCACTACCACGCCGGCGTCTGGGTAATCGACATCGCGGACCCCGCCGCGCCGCGCCACGTCGGATACTATCTTCCGCACAACGACAACGGATACCGGCCCGAGGCGAACTGCTGCAACGGGCTCGACCACGCCGGGATCCCCGACACGTTCGACATCGAGGTCCGGGACGGGATCGCGTACGCGGCGGACCTCCATTCGGGGCTCTACGCTTTGAGATTGGTGTAGGAAGTTAGCGAGGCTTCGCCTCGCGAAGGTAGCTCGCGCGGGGCGCGAGCGAAGGTGGCGGCCTTGCGGGCCGCGAAGGTAGGCTCCGAAGGAGCGCTACCTTCATGGGGGGGCCGTAGGATGCGTCCGCATGGCGGAGTGGAGCCCCGTCGCCATCGTGTGCGCTGTCGCGAGCAGCCTGCTCTTCCTTTTGAGCATCCTGTTCCTTCGGGCGCGGAGGACCGAGTTCACGATCGGGTTCGCCATGATGACCGCCGCGAGCGGCCTTCAGAAGGGCCTTGCCGGCGTCTGGCTCTACACCGCGCCGGACCCCGGCCTCGGCACGTTCGCGATGAACGCGGCGTTCCTTTTGTGGCTCCCCGTGCTCGGGTCCTTCGTCCACGCGATGGTCGCGCTCCCGCGCGGGGCGCGGCCCCTCCCGTGGGCCGCCCGCATCGGGATCTATCTTCCCTTCGCCGCGTTCGCGCCGTGGGCGATCTCGGACCCGCAGGCGTTCATCACGAACGCGGGCGCCGTGCCGTTCTTCTGGCTGTTCGTGTGCCTGAACGTGCCCTTCCTCGCGATCACGTGGACCGTCTGGAGGACCGCGGCCACCGAGATCGCGCGGACCGAGGCGAAGTTCGTCTTCCTCTATCTTGCGGCGACGTTCCCGCTCGTCGCCGAGGGCTTCTTCATCTTCGTCGCCTGGAACGTGCTTCCGTTGTGGGAGCTTGCCGCGGCGTACACCGTGGCGACCCTCATCATGCTCAACGGGGCCCTGAAGCACGAGGTGTTCGCTATCGACCTCTATGCGCGGCGTGCGACGTTCTCCACGGCGCTCACGACCGCGTGCGCGGTCGCGTTCCTCGTCGTCGGCGAGGTCCTCGAGTCGCGCCTCGGGACGGGCGGCGGAGGCGGCGTCGTGACCGC
>JBQTJL010000255.1:0-6438 GCA_052387135.1 Methanobacteriota archaeon
TGCAATAGTCGGGGGTCGCGGTCGCGGCCCCGGCCGCGAAAACGACGACGAACGTGGCGGCCAGGAGGACGAACCAAGCCTTCCGTGTTCGGTGCATCATTCCAATTTCACACCTCCCCCACAGGTCGCATGGCTATCGGCCTCCTGTAGCTTGCCGCCGCACGACCCCCTGGTCGCCCCACACGACATCGGTAAACCCCCCCCGTATTCAACCTTTGCCCCGGCCCGGACAATCACCTACGGAATCCGCGACGCATGGGGGGAGTAGGTCGTCACGTCCACATCGAGCGAGAACGGATTCTCGTCGTCCGCCTCGATGGAGATCCGCCCGAGCGGGTCCATCCGATCACCGGCATCGACGAGGCGGACGGTGACGAGCCAGGCCTCCGGCGGCGCGGTGGAGGCCGACGAGACCTTGGCCTCCGCCTCGGTCTCGCTCCGGGCCCGGACGTGGGTCTCGACGGGCGCGGGGCGCGCGGCAACGAGCGCGCGGAGCGTCCCCGACTGGCCTTCCTGCGCCGGGGGGGCGCGCACGCCGGGCGGCGGGCCGATGGCAAGATGGAACCGGTCGGGCCGGCTGTCCTCCCGGTCGTCCTCCCACGTGAGCGCGAACGCGGCCTGCACGACGCAGGCGCAGAGGGCCACTTCGAGCGCTTGGGTCTCGCCTTCGGTCGCGACGTCGTCGGCGGTGAACGGGGTGCCGGTCTCCGCGACCCACGTGACGCGGAACAGGACGAACTCCTTCGCAAGGTCCTCCGAAAGATAGCCGCCGGTCCCGCGGATCGTCGCGCCGGCGGTCACGGTCGCGGCGACGAGGACGGCGACCACGACCGCGACGAGCGTGGTCCCGTGGGCGCGGCGGGTCCGCCGATGCGCGGCCCGGGACAGGACCGCGGGCAGGCCCCAGGGAGCCGGACCCCAGAGGAGGACCGCGACGCCCGCGCCGGCCCAGCCGAGGTGGTGCACCGCGGGGCCAAGGTCCGGCTCGCCGAAGAGGACGATCGCGGCCGCCGAGTACAGGGCGGCGAGCCCGGCGCCGAGGCGCGTCCCTACGCCGACGACGAGCAGCGTCCCCGCGACGATCTGGATCGTGGCAAGCAGCGTGACCGTCGCGACGGGCCCGAGGAGGACCGCGTGATCCAGCGTGAACTCGAGCGTGGGGATGCGGTCGGGACCGAACTTCCGGTACCCCGCATAGAGGAGCGCGACCCCGAGCGCGAGGCGGGGCAGAAGGTGGGCCACGCCACGGTCTTCGAGCCGCTCGAGCCAACGGAGGAGCGGCCGCGGCGCTCCGAACGGAAACGTAGGGTTCCGGGCGTCGAAGCCGGCGACCGGGCTACCCGTGACGAAGAGCGAGACGGCCCCCGCGACGAGCACGATGGCGGGCCAACCGCCTTCCGGAGCGCCGGTCGGGAGCGCGCGAAGCAGGATCGCGGCGGCGAAGAGGGCGACCGGTCGGGTGACGAGCCCGATGAGGAGCGCCACCCCGATGAACACCTCGATCGCGGCGAGCATCTGCGCCCAGACCGCCGAAGGAGGGATGCCGAGGTCGTCGACGAGGAGGTACCCGCGGGCGGCCCGGTCGAGGCCGAAGAAGAGGAACGCCATCGACAGGCCCGCGCGGAGGGCGACGTGGCCGTAGCGGTCGTAGTGCGAAAAGAGGCCGGAGACCTCGTGCGGCCGCACCATCGGGCCTCGTCACATCGGGCGCGTAGATAAAACTTGGTGATTGAAAGGAAGAGAGGGGACAGGAGGGGTCGGAGCGGGTCGCTCCGGTCTCCTCTCCTCCCCTCTCTCCGATCCCCCAAGGGGCCGGAGCCTTCATGTACACATCTGGCTATTTTATACGCGGGGTTCCTACTGTCATCGCCGCCTCCTCCTGAACCGTACCGCATCAAAGCGGTCGAGCCCATCCCGCTGACCACGCGCGCCGAGCGCGCCCGCATCATCGAAGAGGCAGGCTACAACCTCTTCAACGTCCCCGCGGAGAAGGTCACGATCGACCTCCTCACGGACTCGGGCGTCGGCGCGATGAGCGCGGCGCAATGGGCCGGGCTGATGCAGGGCGACGAGTCCTACGCCGGATCGCGGAGCTTCGAGACGCTCCGGAGCGCCGTCCGCGAGCTCCTCGGGTTCCCCCACGTGCTCCCGACGCACCAGGGGCGCGGCGCCGAGAACGTGCTGAACGCGGCGCTCGCAAAGGCCGGCGACGCGATCCCCGGGAACGCGCACTTCGACACGACCCGCGCCCATATCGAACACCGGGGCGCTTCGCCCGTCGACTGCACGGTGGAAGCGGCGAAGCGTCCCTCCATCGAACATCCGTTCAAGGGCAACGTCGACCTCGAGAAGCTCGAGCGCGCGATCGAGGACGCCGGGCCCGGCCGCGTCCCGTACGTGCTCGTGACGCTCACCTGCAACTCGGCCGGGGGGCAGCCCGTCTCGATGGAGAACCTTCGCGCGGTCGCGAAGGTCGCGCGCTCGCATCGGATCCCCCTGATCCTCGACATCGCGCGCTTTGCGGAGAACGCGCTCTTCGTGAAGGACCGCGAGCCGGGGTACCGTGGGAAGACGATCGCCGAGATCGCGCGGGAGATGATGGACCACGCGGACGGCGCCGCGATGTCGGCAAAGAAGAACGCGCTCGTGAACATCGGCGGCTTCCTCGCGGTCCGGTCGAAGGAGATGTACGACCGGCTCGCTCCGTACGCGGTCCTATACGAGGGGTACGTCACGTACGGAGGACTCGCGGGACGCGACCTCGAAGCGATGGCGATCGGACTCCGGGAAGGGGTGGACGAGGCGTTCCTTCGCCATTACACCGGACAGGTCCGCTACCTCGGCGAGCGGTTGGTCGAGATGGGCGTCCCGGTCGTCCGCCCGATCGGGGGCCACGCGGTCTACATCGATGCCGCGGCGTTCCTTCCGCACGTCCCGTGGGACCGTTTCCCGGGACAAGCGCTCGCGGTCGAACTCTACGTCGAAGGCGGCGTCCGCGCCTGCGAGATCGGGAGCCTCATGGTCTCGCGCGACCCCGAGAGCCACGCGAACCGCAGGGCCGACCTGGAACTCACGCGGTTGGCGCTCCCCCGACGGATGTACACGCGAGAGCATCTCGACCTCGTGGCGGACGCGGTGAAGGCGGTCTGGGATCGGCGCGCGGGCGTGCCGGGCTACGGGTTCGTCGACGAGCCGCCGGTGCTCCGGCACTTCATGGCGACGTTCCGGCCGATCGCCGGTAATGGGTGATAGGTGATGCGCCGGCGGGTCGGTCCGGCACCGCCGCATCACTCATAACCCATCACATGCATGCACCGACGTGAGCGCAGCGGCAGAACTCTCCGACGTCGAGGCCGAAGTCGTCTCGTACTTGAAGCGCGCGGGCGCGACGACGCCCGAGGCGGCGGTCGACATGGACCATCTCGTGGGGCACCTCCACAAGTCGAAGACGATCCTCGCATGGCTCCTTACGTCCTGCATCGAGAAGGGCGCGGTCGGTTCGTTCGACGGAAAGGACGGCAAGAAGTTTTGGGCGCGCGCGTGATCAACGGGCGCCGCGCCCGAGCACGAAGAGCGCGCCGAATCCCATGAAGATGAGGACCGTGCCAAGGAGGACGGCGGTCGTCGCGGGGTCCATGCCTCGCCTTCTCCCATGACCACTCCATGAGGGTTCGCAGTCGTGCGCGGGGCCGCCGGGCCAGACGAATCGTTCGCCCTTCTTGTGATGTCGCATACCGTGACACGGAAAGGGTTAAAGAGTGCCCCCGGGCCTGCTGTTCCGAGGGCAAGGCATGAGGCGCGCATCCGTTCTAGTGGCACTCTTGTTGATCCCGGTGGTCCCCTTCACGTCGGGCGCGGACGAAGCGCGCGCCGGGGGCCTCGACCCGCTCGTCCGCGAGTGGGCCTCCGCGCGGGGCACCGAGGAGGTCCGTGTGCTCGTGCGGTTCGACCACGCGCCGACCGCCATGGACGCCGCGACGCTCGCCGCGCGCGGGTTCACGCCGCTCGTCCGCTATTCCGTCGTGCCGGTCTTCCTTGCGGCGGGCCCGGCGCGGCTCGCCCCGTCGCTTGCGTCGGTCTCGGGCGTCGCGTTCGTCGAGGCGGACCGCGAGCTTCCCTATCTTCTCGACACCGCGACCACGGCGATCCGCGCGAAGCCGCTCTGGGACTCGACCCACACCCGGTGGCCGGACACGGCGACCGCGGTCCCGAACGCGACCGGCATCGACGGCGCCGGCGTCGGCATCGCGATCGTGGATTCCGGCGTCGACGCGACCCACCCCGACCTTCTCTTGAAGGACCTCGGGCTCGCGGCCGGCCGTCCCTGGACGACGCTCGCGAACTACAAGATCGTCGGCCGGGACTCGGTCGAGCTTGCCGCGAGCACGCCGGCCTCCGGCTTCGTCGAGGCGAACACGCTCGCGGTCCCGCTCGTCCACACGGACAACACCGGCGGCCACGGGACGCACGTCGCCGGGACGGCCGCCGGGAAGGGCATCGCCTCGGACGGCAAGTACAAGGGCGCCGCGCCCGGCGCGCACCTCGTGGGGTACGGCGCCGGCGAAGCCCTCGCCGTCGGGCTCGCCCTCGCGGCGTTCGACCACATCTATCTTCACGGCGACGAGCTCGGGATCCGCGTCGTCTCGAACTCGTGGGGAGGCCCGGGGGACTGGCAGCCGGACTTCTCGGTGACGCAAGCCGCCCGACGGTTGGTCACGGAGAAGGGGCTCGTCGTCGTCTTCGCGGCCGGGAACAACGGCGGCGACGGTTCGACGATCAGCACGTCGGTCTGGGCGAACATCCCTGAGGTGATCTCGGTCGCGAACTGGAACGAAGGACTCACCTACGCGGACGGCTCCTCGAGCCGCGGCGCGCAGGCCCTCGAACGGACGTGGCCGGACTTCGCCGCGGTCGGAACGAACGTGATCAGCGCGGCCGCGACCGCCGGGCCCGTGACCTACTACGGGAACGCGCAGGACTTCCTCCTCCTTGGGTCCGAAGCCGTGGTCCCGGCGCCGACGCCGACCACGGTCGAGGCCGAGGGCGTGATCGTGGGGCCGTACGCGTCGTTCACCGGCACGTCGATGGCGACGCCCGGCGTCTCGGGCGTCGTCGCGCTGATGCTGCAGGCGAACCCGGCGCTCTCGCCGGCCGAGGTCCGCGAGATCCTCCGGGAGACCGCCGTGATGCCGGCCGGTCGCACGTACGCGGCGGACGGAAAGGCCATCGGGCGCGGCCTTGTCGACGCCGCGCGAGCGGTCGCGGTCGCCCTCCGGATGGCCGACGGCCTTTCGTTCGAGAACGCGCTCCTTTCCGCGACGGCGGCGGGCGGTCCCCTCGCGGTGAACGCCGCGGCGCCGGATGCGGGCGCGCTCCTCGTGCGGATGATCACGCCGGCGGCCGTGAACGCGGGTGTCCCGGCGACGCTCTCGGCGGTCGCGACCGGCGGCGACGAATACGGGACGTACACGTTCTCGTGGGATCTCGACGGCGACGCCGTCGCGGATGCGGCGGGCCCTTCCGTGACCACCACGTTTGCGGCCGTCGGCAGCGTCCCCGTCACGGTGAACGTGACGCAGGGGAATGACGTCTCGTCGGAGCTTCGCGCGATCAGCGTGGTCTCCGCGTTCGTCCCGGTCTTCTCCGACGGAATGGAGGACGGCGAAGGACTATGGACGGTCGTGAACGGCGGGACCACCGGCCTCGCATCCGGCTTCGACCTCCGGCGATATGCCGAAGCGGCGGGCCAAGGCGTCTTCGCCGGCGGCTTCTTCGGCGCGCACACGGGCCGCGGGTTCTGGCACGCCGGCGTCCGACACACGCCCGGGATGGGCGGCTGGGCGTACCTTCCGGGCTCCGCCTCGACCCTCGCCGTCGGGGCGCCGGTCGCGGTCGGCGCCGCCTCCGAGGTCCGACTGCGGTTCTTCGTCACCGGGCAGTCGCCGGCTCCCTTGATCGTCGAGGCGAAGAACGGCACCGCGTGGCAGGAGATCCACCGGATCGAAGGCATCTTCCTCTTCGGCGGCGGCGAGCTCTTCTACACGGAGCGCGACCTGAACGTCACGGCGTTCTCCGGGGCGGGCACGCTCGAATTCCGGTTCCGCTACGAGCCGCGGCTTCCGCCGACGGACCCGGTCGGGCTCCTCTTCTGGAGCTTCTTCGAGTCCGAGAGCGTCGGCGGATGGGGCTTGGACGACATCCGGATCGACGCGCGGTATTGAACGTCGGTCACCCGTGCGACCCGTAGAAGAGCATCCGCAGGACCCCGATCGCGACAAAAAGCAGGAAGAACACGACGAGCGCCGTGATCGCGATGTTGATGTTCGTCGCGGCCTGCGAGAGGCTCGACTGGGCGTCGACGATCGCGAGCGGGGTCACGGACCGGGCTCACACACCCTCACTATTTGGGCGTTTTCCCGAGGCTCACGAATCGTGAGG
>JBQTJL010000256.1:0-4267 GCA_052387135.1 Methanobacteriota archaeon
TCGTAAACGACCGGACGGCGGTCGCGCCGGAAGTGACGTCGACCGCCGCCGTCGAGAGCGGCTCCGACGTGACGAGGTAGGCGAGCGCGTCGGCCCGGAGGGGCGGCGAGGGTGCCCCTGCCGGGACGAACGCGAAGGATCCCGCCGTCTGACCCGACGAAGCGTCGACGTCATACACGTAGGGCGGGTTGTTCAGCGTGATGGGGAGGGCGCCTTCGCCGTAGAGGTGGTCGCCAGTGGCGGCGGAGACGAGGTTGAACGCGCGCGCGACCAAGCGGTGGACGCCGTCTTGGAACCGGAGCGGGTTCGTGACGTTGCAGACGTCCGCCGGGGCGGCGCACTGGTACGCGTCCCAGAGCGCCTCGAACGTGCGGTTCGCAAGAAGGAGGGGCAGGGGCTCGCCCACGGCCGCCGCAAGGCCGGGCCCGGTCGCGTACGCGACGAGGTCGTCCCGGGTGGGCTCGCAGGGCGCGCGGCACGCATAGAACTCGACCCGCGTCGACTCGACGACGAGGAGGCTCGAGTTCGGGCCGTGGTCCACATCGGAGGGCGCCGCCGCGTCGACCTCGTCCGTGGCGTTCGTGTCGCGGACGCGCGCCTTCATGCAGAGGAGGACGGAGACGTCCGAGGCGTTCGCGGCGGCCGCGGCCTCGGCCCCGGGCGCGGGGCAGGCGCCGCCCACCGGCGTGTAGAGGTGGAGGTCGAGCTTCACGGACGCCCGGAGGTTCGCCTCGGCGACGGCGTCGAGGCAACGGACCGGGACCGCGTCGTCGACCGCGGACGGCAGGGCCATGCAGGTGAGGACGCGCACGAACCGGACCGCGTCGGCGAACGCGACGTCCGCCGCGAGCCGGTGGATCGCGAGCGGCACGTTGTCGAGGCCGAGGCCCACGTCGCCGAGGAGGAGACGGCCCGGGACGGGGCAGAGCGTCGTCTCGGAGGTCTCGAAGGCCCAGGCGTCAGGCCGTTCGAGGTCGGCGTTCGCGTCCCACGACGCGGCCGGACACGGGAGCGCGCGGGGCGGCTGGGCCCAATACCGATCGTCGTCCTTCCGCGTCGGGCCCACGGTGACGTTCGCGCCGCCGTACGTGACGGTGTACGGGCGGTACGTGTCGTCGCCGGCGCCGGCGTCGAGGACGAGACCTAGGGCGCGGACGGCGCTCGGGGCGGTCGAATCGAGGCCGAGCTCGCCCGATTCGCCGGACGAGGCCCGTCGAAGGTCGGGGCGCGCACCGGCCCCGAACCCTTGGACTGCGGCGCCCGTCGCGAGGTATTCGTCGGCGCCCGCGTGGTCGGCGAGGAGGGCCACGACGACGCCGGAGAGGTCGAGCGAGAGGTTGGCGCGGCCGCGGAACGGCTGGCCGGACTGGATGTCCGCCGTCGCCGTGTCGCGGTTCGGCGGGGTCGGGACGATCTGGGGGCGGGTCAGCACGCGGCGCGATCCCGCGACGGCCGCGCCCTGCGCGAGGTCGGTCGCGCGGTACGCGTCGTTCCCCTCGCCGTCGACGAGGGCCGCGACGCCGACGCCGATCGCGGCGCCCTGCGAGAAGAAGCCGGCGTCGTAGCGGTCGACGCCCGAGACGTCGACGAGGAGCGCCACGCCGTCGTCCGCGAAGCCCTGCGACCCGTTCCCGGCGGTGTAGACATCGGTCGTGCCGGGCGAGGCGTCGAACAGGATCCCGATCCCCGGATACGTGCCGGGTGTTGCGACGCCGCCGCCGGCGCCCTGGCTCGAATTCCCCGCGCGGTAGGTGTCGCGACCTCTGAGGTCCGCGAGCACGCCGACGCCGAGGAAGCCTGCGCCCTGCGACCGGTCCGCGCCCACGTACCGGTCGTCCCCGTCCGCGTCGACGAGGAACCCCACCCCGAGGTAGCCGAACCCTTGCGCGCCGACCGCCGCGCCGTGGCGGCCGGCCGGAGGCGTCGGCGCCTCGTACACGTCCGCGCCGGAAAGGTCGACGAGGGCGGCCGCGAAACTCGTCTGGTTCGGTCGAAGGTCGATCACGTCGAACGCGTCGAACCGGGTCCGGTTCCGGGACTCGTTCCGCCCGTCGGACCCTTGCACCGGGCTCGGGAGGACGCCCGTGCACGAGGTCACCATGCACGCGTTCACTTGGTCGTCAAGGAAAGAGATCTGCGTGACGCCGTCGTCGCCTTCCGCAAGACCGAGGCGTCGCTCGGTCGCGGAGAAGCCGGTGACGTTCACGGTGCCGCCCGCGTTGTTGCGCCAGGTGTCGTCGCCGCCGAGGTCGACCGCGAGCACGTAGTCGCGCGTGAAGACGTCGGAGCCCGGCGAGCCCAACACGAAGAGGCCCGGAAGCACGAAGTGGCCGGGATCCGGGTCGCCCTCGTCGGAGTCTCCGAAGATGTTGTCGAACGTGCCTTCGTGCGACAGCGTGACCAAGTCCACGATGACGGGCCCGATCTCGACCGCGCCGGTGCCCTGCCGCTCGGGTTCGAGGACGTCGACGTCGGCCGTAAGCGAGAGGTTGGCCACGAAGTTGAAGTTCAGCGAGTTCGTCGGGAGCGGGTTCCGGCTGAACGTGTCCACCCAGACCGTCGCGCCGGCCCGGCGTCCGTTCACGGTGCCAAGGAGCCTCGACGGCTTGTCGAACGCATCGAACTCGGGCCGAATCCCCTGGTCCGTGCCGCCCACGTCGAGGAAGACGGCCGACGCGAAGAAGCCCGCCGAGCCTTGGCTTGTGAGGATGCCGTTCGCGAACGCGCGGTACCGGTCGTCGCCGCCGACGTTCGCGAAGAATCCGCCGCCGAACGCGCCCGCGGCGCCCTGGCTGCCGTCCCCCGCGAACACGACGTCGGCCGAGATCCGGGGGTCGTGCGGTTCGGGCGACAGGTCCGCCATGAACCCTTGCGCGAAGAACCCGCCGACTCCTTGCGAGAAGTTGCCGGCGCTGTAGTCGTCGTTCCCGGAAAGGTCGACGAGGATGCCGACGCCCCCGACGAAGCTTGCGCCCTGCGACGCGTTGTCGGCCCGGTACCGGTCGTTGCCGGCGGCGTCGACGAGGATGCCGATGCCGCCGCTTGCGCCCGCGCCTTGCGCAAGGAGCCGCTGCGAGGGCGCGTTGTCCTCGACCCGGAAGTCGACCTCGGGGGACTCGTACCGGTCGTTCCCCGACACGTCGAGGGAGACCGCGATGAGCGGCCGCGACCGATAGTCGCCGTGCGTACGCGGGGTCAGGGTGGGGAGCGGGCAGGCGAGAGTCAGCTGCAGGTTCGCGGTGAGCTGGGCCACCGCGCCGGTCGGGTCCGGGACGAGGCCGATCGTGTCGCGGGAACGCGTGAGGCAGGGGACGCGGCGGTCGACGACGGGCGTCTCGACCGTGCGGTTGCCCGGGTGCATCGGCCGGTTCTCCGTCGCGTTCGTCGGGACGAAGAGGAAGTTGAATCCCGCGACGGCGGTCGAACCGTTCGGGATCGGGGCCGCGCCGCCTTGGTTGTTCATGTAGAGGTCGGAGCCGCCGAGGTCGACCGTGAGGACCTGGAACGCGTGGTCGCCGAAGGCCGCCTTCACGTGCCGGCGGTACACGCGGACCTCTTCGTCGCTCACTCCGCCCACGGGCTCTTCGCGCACGCACGTCGCGCCGACGAAGCCGCCCTCGAACGTCCCTTGGTCGACCTGCTGGTTCCCGACGGCGTACGTGTCGGTCCGATCCGTCGGGTCCTCCGTGCAGACGGGCGGCAGCGTCACCGGCTGCATCCCGGGGACAAGCGAGCTCGGGGAGTCGAACGAGATGTCGAGGTCCTCATCGATCCGGACCTTGCCGTAGCGGTCGTCGAAGATCGTCCGGCCGGCGCCGGAGACCAGGACGAGCCCCCACGGGTCCATGAAGAGGACGTCGTTCGCGCAGTCGTTGAACCGGAACCCGGCGCCCGAGGTCTCGCCGCAGCCGCCGGACGCCTGGGCGCGCGCGTGCGCGATCGGCGAGAGCCGTGCGAGCGCGTCGGCAAGGAGTGCCGCGAGCCCGGCGTCGACGCCCGGAGGCAGCGTGCGTTCGCCCGAGAGGTACGAGCGGGCGACGAGGGTCGCCGCGAGCACGGACGCCGCGGCGTCGAGGACGCGGTCGCGGTCGATCCGGGAAAGGAGCGAGAAGTACGTCTCGAGGAACGCGACGGACTCGGGCGTCGCCGGCATCGCGACCGCGTACGGCAGGTACGCGAGGCCTTCGAGGAGGAACCGCTGCTCGGGGCCCGTGAGACCGCCCATCGCCGCCTGCTGCTCATGGAGCGACGCGACCTCGGCGGAGAG
>JBQTJL010000257.1:0-10508 GCA_052387135.1 Methanobacteriota archaeon
CGCGGCGCGGGCCGTCCCAAGGCCGCCTTCCTCGCCTTGAACGGCGACGTCCTCTCCGACCTTGCGATCCCGCGTCTCGTCGCCGCCCACGCGCGGGCCGGCGGGCTCGCCACGATCGCGCTCACGAAGGTCCGGGACCCGTCCGCCTTCGGCGTCGTCGCGCGCGACGGGACCCGCGTCGAGCGCTTCGTCGAGAAACCGGCCCGCGGGACCGAGCCCTCGCGGCTCGTGAACGCCGGCATCTACGTGCTCGAGCCGGAGGTCCTCGACCTCGTCCCGCGCGGGGGGCCGTCGAGCGTCGAGCGGGACGTGTTCCCGGTCCTTGCCGAGAAATCGGAGCTCCACGGGATCGAGCTTCCGGGCCGCTGGATGGACTGCGGCAACGTCGAGACCTACCGCGAGGCGAACCGGCGGATCGCGGCCGGCCGCGTGCTCCGCGCCCGTGGCGTCCGTGCCCGCGGTGCAAGGTTCTCGGGCTGGGCCTGCCTCGGCGAGGGCTGTACGGTCGGCGGCGACGCCCGGATCGCGCGGAGCGTGCTTGCCGCGCGCGCGACCGTGGGGCCCGGGGCCCGGGTCGCGGACTCGGTCCTTGGCCCGGATGCCGACGTCGGCGAAGGCGCGGTCCTCTCGCGGGTCGTCGCGGGCGAGGGCGCGCGGATCCCGGCCGGGACGCGGCTTTCCGACGTCGCGGTCGACGGCGAAGGGGTGCGATGATGGGACGGCTCTTCGGCACGAACGGGGTGCGCGGGATCGTGAACGAGACGATGACCGCCGACCTTGCGATCCGGCTCGGACGCGCGTACGGGACGTATGTCCGACGCGCCGCGGAGCATGGGCCCGTCTTCGTGGGTATGGACGTCCGGACCTCGAGCCCGATGCTTGCGTCCGCGGTCGCGGCCGGCCTCGTCGCGACCGGCGTCGACGTGGCGCTCGTGGGGCCCTGCCCGACGCCGGCCCTTCAGGTCGCCGTGCAGGACCGCGGGGCGGCCGGCGCCGTGATGGTGACCGCGAGCCACAACCCGCCCGAGTTCAATGGCTTGAAGATCGTCGAGCCGGACGGCCGGGAGGCCTCCCGCGACACCGAGGCCGAGATCGAGGACATCTACTTTTCCGAGCGCTTCGAGTCTGCCGGCTGGGACCAACTCGGCCGGATCACCGAGATCGACGGCGTGAACGCGGCGTACGTCGACCGCATCGTCTCGAAGGTCGCGCAGGCGGAGATCGAGAAGCGACGGCCCACGGTCGTGCTCGATTGCGGGAACGGCGCCGGCTGCTACGCGGCGCCGAAGATCCTCGCCCGCCTGGGCGCGCGCGTCGTGCTCTTGAACGGCGAGCCCGACGGCCGGTTCCCGGGGCGGCCCTCCGAGCCCACGCCGGAGAACCTCGGGGCACTCGTCGCTGCGGTCCGGTCCGAGCGGGCCGACCTCGGCGTGGCACAGGACGGCGACGCGGACCGCGTCGTGTTCGTCGACGAGGCGGGCCGGTTCGTGCCGGGCGACGTGTCGCTCGCCCTCCTTTCGGCCCGGATGCTCGAACGGCACCCGGGCGGGACCGTGGTGACACCGGTCACGACGTCGAGCTGCGTCGCGGACGTCGTGAAGGCGAAGGGCGGGAAGCTCGTCACGACCGCGGTCGGCTCGCCCGTGATCGGCGACCGCATGAAGAAGATCGGCGGTGTCGTCGGCGGCGAGGAGAACGGAGGCGTCCTCTTCGCGGACCACCTGTTGGCGCGGGACGGCGCGATGGCCGCGGCGCGGATCCTGGAACTCGTCGTGGAGCGCGCGGCGCCACTTTCAAAGCTCGTCGGGGAGATTCCCCGGTACCACGTCCAGAAGCTCAAGGTGAAGTGCCCGGACGACCGGAAGACCCGCGTGATGCAGGGGGTCGCGGCGGCCCACGCCGGGCGGCCCACGGACACGACGGACGGCGTCAAGGTGTTCTTTTCGGACGGCTGGGTCATCGTGCGCCCGAGCGGGACCGAGCCCTTGGTCCGCGTGTTCGCCGAGGCCCGCGAGGAGGCGGCCGCGCGGCGGATCGCCGAGGAGCAGGCGAAGCTCGTCGAGTCCCTCGTGCGGGGCCCCTAGCGCGCCGGCCGCAGTACGGCGGGGAGCCGGCCACCTCCGCCTTACGATCGTTGCAACCCTTCGTGGCCCGTGGCTCGTACCTCGCGGCTCGTGGCCCGTGTCGTTGACCCTTCCCTCGACGAGGAAACGCTTATGGGCCCCGATGCGCGTCGCCGGCAAGGGGCTGACGTATGCGTGTCGTGCTTACGCTATCTGCCGTTGTCGCGCTGATGCTATCGCCGGGCTTGGTGCCGGTCCTTACGGGGCCCGTCGCGAGCGCGACCGGCGTCTCGATCGCCACCATCTACCGCGACTCCTACGGCGTCCCGCACATCTTCGCCGACGACGCGTACGCGCTCTGGTATGCGAACGGCTACGTCCAGGCCCAGGACCGGCTGTGGGCGCTCGATCTTCTCCGCCACTTGGGCTACGGTGAGGGCGCGAGCGTGGTCGGAGATGCCGGGTTCGGCTTCGACGTCTCGACGCGCCGCGACCTCTACACGGCGGACGAGCTCCAGGCGCAGCTCGACGCGGCGCCGGAGGACCTGCAGGACGCCCTCGCGGCGTACGCGGACGGCGTGAACCGGGCCGCCGCCGAGCTTTCGGCGAGCGGCAACCTCCCGGCCGAGTTCGGCGCGCTCCAGCACGCCTTCGAGCCGTGGGAGGCGCTGGACTCGGTCGCGGTCGCCACGTTCTTGCTTGCCCGCTTCGGGACCGGCGGCGGCGACGAGATCTCCAACGCGCGTCTCCTTGCGCGCCTCGAGTCCGTCCTTTCGCCCGCCGCGGCCGAAGCCGCGTTCGGCGACGTCGTGTGGTCGGACACCGCGGACGCGTATCCCACGATCCCCGAGGTCGAAGGGACCTACGGAAGCACCGCCGCGCAGGGGACCCCGAAGGACTTCGACGACCTCGACCCCGCGCAGGCGGCCGCCCTCGATGCCGCGAAGGACGCCGAGCCGTTCGGCGCCTCGACCGTGGCCGGCTCCTTCGACGACGCCTTCCTATCCTACCTCGGTTCGCCCACCGCGCCGTGGAACTTCCAGTGGGGCTCGAACGCGCTCCTTGTCGCGCCGAGCCTCTCCTCGGACGGGCGCGCGCTGGTCGGCGGCGGGCCCCAGATGGGCTACTTCAACCCGCAGATCCCGTACGAGGTCGGCCTCCACGGCGCCGGCATCGACGTCGTCGGGATCGGCGTCGTCGGAGCGATCGGCGTCGTGCTCGGCCGCACCGGCACGTTCGCCTGGACCGTGACGAGCGGCATCAGCGACCAGACCGACGTCGTCGCGCTGAACGCCACGGGCCCCCGGTCGTACGACTGGGACGGGACGTCCCGGGACCTTGCGTGCGCGAACGAGGTCCACCGGATCTTCACGCCGCCCGCGCTCGGCGGCGGCTTCGAGGTCCGCGAACAGGAGGTCTGCGACAGCCTCATCGGCCCCGTGATCGCGGTACGGAAGGACGGGACGGGAACCATCACGCACTTCTTCGCCGCGCGGACCACCTCCTGGATGCGGGAGATCGACTCGGCCGCGAAGTGGCTGTCGATCGACGGGAAGACGAACCTCACCGGGTTCCGCGATTCGCTCGAAGGCTTCGCGTTCACGTTCAACTTCTTCTTTGCCGGAAAGACCGCGGCGGGTGTCGAGACCGCGTGCTACCACCACGTGGGCCTCCACCCGATCCGGAACGCCTCGCTCGACCCGCGCCTGCCCGTCCCGCCGGGCACCGCATGGAATTGGACCGGCACGATGACCGGCGCCGAACTCCCGCGGGACTGCGACCCGGCGCAAGGATACTACGCGAACTGGAACAACCTGCCGCAGCGCGGATGGTCCGCCGGCGACAGCCGCGAGCTCTGGGGCGCGATCCACCGCGTGGAGCGCCTCGACCGGGAGGTCGGCAACCACCTCGCTGCGGACACCGACGGGACGCTGAACCTCACCGACGTGAAGGCGATCGTGCGGGCCGCGGCGACCGAAGACTCCCTCGCGGGGCAGATCGTGCCGACGATCCTCTCGTTCGGGCCGGAAAGCTACGCGCCCGGCGCGACCGCGGCGCTCAGCGACTGGGCGGGCCTCGACTACCCGTGGCGCGCGAACGGGGCGGGCACCGAATACCTCGATCCCGGGCACACGGTGTACGACCGCCTCGTCCCGGTCCTCATGGAGAACGTGTTCGGCGCCGAGCAGGGCTCGTTCCTTCGCGCCGTGAACTGGGACCCGTCGGCCAGCGGCGAGGGCGACCCCCACGCGGCGGACCACGGCGAGCACAACAACCCGTTCGCGGTGCTCGTCGAGGCGCTCGCCGGGAACACGACGTACGCGTGGTGCGACGACGCGACGACCGGCACGGTCGAGACCTGCGCGGACGTCCTCGCGGCGTCGTTTGCGGAGGCGAACCTCACGTCCTACGGGAACGCGTCGAGCGTCCCGCGCACGCCCCAGCACTTCACGACGTTCTCGGCGCTCGGCGCGGGTCCCGCGTACAAGATGCCGATGACGAACCGGGCGACGTACTACCACTTCCACGTGGGGACCGACACGACGCTGAGCGGTTCTGCGATCCCCGCGGGCGAATCGGGCCACTTGAACGCGGTCGACCTTGCGCTCGTCCAGATCCAGGGTGGCGCGGGCGTCCCCGTGAACGAGCGCGGACCGCTCCACATGCGGGACCAGTTGCCGCTCTACATCTCGTTCGGTTTGAAGGAGGTCCCGGGCACGGCGACGCGCGCGTCCGAGCTTGCGGAGAGCACGACGCTCCTCGTGGTGCCGCGGCCGTAAGGTCCGTCCGGTCCCCCTTCCGGCTCTAGACGAGTCTTCCACGTCGGTGGCGGGCGTAGGAAAACCGTTAAGGGCGACGGCCCGCACGGCCGCCCGGGTGGAATGGGCATGAAACCGACCCTAGCGAACCAGATGCCAGCCTATTTGATCGCTATGATGGTGCTCGCGCCGATCGCGGGTGCGGACGTGGTGGACACGGTGCTCGAAGCGATCCCGGACCCGGTGCCCGGGGACGTCCAGACGCGCTGTGACCTCGCCCTCACGGTCTGCGCCACAGCGACCGCCGTCGCAAGCCCCGTGTGTACGAAGGTCGCCCCGCTCACGGCGCAATGCACCGGGGCCGCCACGGTCGGCGGCGTCGGGACCTCGCCGACGAAGCTTCCGGGCCGCGTGGACGGCTCGGGATCGGGCTCCGCGAGCACGAGCAACGGCAACTCGTGCGTCGGACAGCGCCCGACGGGCTCGAACTCCGACTCGTGGGCCGGCCTCCTCGGATCCTCCGGTGCCGGTTCGCCCCGCACGCTGAGCATCTGCACGCAGGTCTTCTTCTTCCTGTTCGGCGGATGCCTGTCGATCTCGGTGCGCGCGGACGCGGACGCGTCGGCCCGGGTCTTCGTCCCGGGGACGAGCATTGTCGCTTCGAGCGTTTCGGCTCCGCACGCGGGCGAGACACGCTCGGGCTCGCGATGCGTGTAACGCGACCGCCTCGAAGGTAGCGAAGGTACCATGGTCTCTCGAGCCATCCCCGGACCTGTGCGTCGCTACCTTCTCTTCGGAGGGCTCGCGGCGGTCGGGATCGCCGCGGCCGCGGGCCTCTCCGGGATTTTTTCTCCCGATGGCCCTCCGACCGACCCCGGCGACGGGTCGTCGGAGGGCATCCTCCTCGTGCGCCCGGGCGACCGGTTCACGTATTCGTTGTCGAACGCGGGGGGGCGCTTCGAGGTCGAGATCGAAGCGGCGTCTCCGCGGCTCGTCGCATCGGCGGCGCTCGCCCCGGTCGAAGGGCTGCCGTTCCTCGTGACGGTCCGCGCGCCGGGCGTCTCCGGCACGGACGCCTACGTCACGGACGTTCGGAGGGGCGGGCTCGCGGTCCGCGCGGACGCGTGTCTTCTCGATGCAAACCGGCCCTGCCGGGACCCGGAGGCCGCGCAGGCGCTCGTCTCCTGGCAGAACTGCCCCCTCGTGGGCGTCTTCTCGCCGGTCGACCTGCTGCCGCGCTCCGCCTTGGGGGGAACCGAGGCCGTCGTCGAAGATCCTTTGAAGGGGACGCAGTGGACCTTCGCCGTCGCGCGCGAGGGGGACCGCGTCCGCCTGACGCTCGAGGACGTCTCGGATCCGAGGGATACCTGCCGCCTACCGTATCGCTCCTTCCTTGTGGATCTCGACCGCGGGGTCCTCGAAGAAGCGTCGGGCGACGGCGGCACCTTCCGCCTGGAACGGATGGCGACGGGTGAAGGCCCTCCGATCACGCTCGGCGGCGGCCGTGGCAGCGCGGCCCGGATCGTTGCTCCGGAGACCGAGCGCACGACGCCGTTCCCGCCGGGGGCTGGGACCATGGGGCCGCCCGAGTGGCGGCTCGATGCGGCGTGGGAGCGGGCGCGGAGGGACTCGCCCGACCTGCAGCGGTTCCTTGCGGCCCATCCGGAAGCCTTCGCATATGAGCTGTCGAACACCTCGTCGAACGCCGAGGTCCTGCCGGCCGCGGGCGGAGGCGTGCGGGACGTCACGTACGCGTGGCGGATCGGACTCTTGGCGACCGACCGCGCGATGCTAGAGGTCGTCGCGGAAAAACGCACCACGCAAGGCGTTCCGCGCTACGAGACGCGGACCTCGTCCGTTCTCGCCCCGCCCGAGGTCCCGACCGAGTTCCGCCCGCCCGCGAAGCGCGCCGCCGATCTCCGCGCCTTCGTGGCGGCCGTCACGGCCCGTGGCTTCGCCCCGCCCCCGTCCTACGCCGACCCGTCCGTCACGGTCCTCTTCGACGCGGGCGACGCGGACTACTACTATACGCTCTTCCTCGGCGGCGATCCGTCGAGCGCGTTCGGCGTCGAGGGCGCGGTCTCGACGCAATGGATCCTCTTCAACGCGGACACGGGCCGGATCACGGACGCGACGCTCCCGAAGGACGCGGCCCGGCGCCTTCTTTCGACGCCCGGGTGATCCTACGGCGGGACGATTCCGAAAGGATTCCATACCGGCACGCGCGTGCGTTCCCGATGCGGCGGCTTCGGATGGCGGCGGTGGCGCTCCTCGTCCTCGCGGTGGCCTCGTACGCGGCGGGCGTGCGGAGCGACGCGACCGCCGCCTCGCGCCCCTCCACGATCTGCGAAGGGATCGATCCCTTGTGCGGGATGGAGCTTGCGCTCGGCGGAATCCTCTACCGGGGCTTGGCGGTGCTCTGCCTCGCGCTCGCGGCGCTCGCCCTCCTCGTCGACGCGTTCCGCGGCCGACGGTGACTGTCCTCCTTGCGGCGCTCCTCCTCGCCGCCGCCGCGGACGCGCTGGCCGGCGGCGCCGGACCGGACGCGCGTGCGTTCGCGGTCGTCGCGGTGATCGACACCGGGATCCGTCCGGCCGAAGTGGAATACACGGACGCCGGCCTCGTCGATGATCCCGCGTCGTACGTGACGGCGTACCCCGACGACGCGACGCCGATCGGGACCGAGCTGTCCGACGCCGTGCGCGGCCGGCTGTATTACATCCCCGAGACGCGCGTCGTCGGCGCGATTTCTTTCGGCGACCATCGCACCGAGTCGAGCTGCCAGGGCTCCCTTCTCCGCCCCATCTACGACGACTGCGGCCACGGGAACGCGGTGTCGCGGATCCTCCTCGAAGCCTCGCCGGAGATCCTTCTCGTCCACGTCGAGGTCGGGAACGTCGGCGAGCAGGGCGAGGTCGACGGACTCTCCCTCGGCCTCGCGTGGGCGGCCGCGCAGCCCTGGATCGATGTCATCAGCATCTCCTGGCAGACCTTTGCGGGCCTTCCGCTCGGGGTCGCGGACCTCGCCGAGGCGACGCGGACCGCGACCGATGCGGGAAAGGTGGTCGTGGTCGCGGCGGGAAACGGCCTCACCGGCCGCGGCCAGGCGCCGGACCGTTCGGCGACGTGGACGAGCCCGATCGCGGGACCGTCCTGGACGCTCACCGTGGGTGCCGTACGCGATTGTAGCGGACGCGACTACGCCTGGCATGGGATCCCGGTCGACGTCGCGGCCCGGAGCCCCATCGGCGGCGGGACGAGCTACGCGGCGCCGGTCGTTTCGGGCGCTGCGGGCCGCGTCATCGCGGCGGCGCGGGGCTTCTCGGCCGATTTCGGCGAAGGCGCTCGCGGGGGCGCCCTGGTCCTCGTCCCATCGGGCTTTCCCCAGCCCGCATCGGGTCCGCTCTCGGACGGTCGGCTGGAGCGGCGGGAGCTCGAGGCGGCGCTGGAGAAGACGGCCGCCTACCCCAACGCCGCCCTCACGTCCCCGGAGCATTGCTCCGACGGCGTCGAAGGAACGGCGGGCCTCGCCGACTGGACGCAGCCTGCGACCGGGACCGTCGCCGAGAGCCCCTTCGAGGGGTTCGGCGTCGTCGACGCTTCGACCGCCGCGGCCGCCTACGAGGTCGTCGTCGGCGCCCGCGCGATGCCGGAGCGGCCCGCCGAGGAAACGCTCGCGAGCGGAGGGGATGCGGCCCGCGACGCGATGTGGGCGGGGCCGGTCGACCTCTGTAGCGCGACCTGCGAGACCTAGAAGCGCCGAGGAAACGGTATCGTTCGGAGCGTCGCGTCGGCGGGAGACGCTTCGCCAGCGTGCGCAGCCGCAACGAGGAATCCGAGTGGTATGCCTTGACGCTCTGCCACCGCGATGCACTTGGAGCCCGTCCCTTTGTGAGTTTTCCCGAGCGCGAGACCCCCCCTTCTTGTGCAGCCCATGCCGAAGCCACAACGGCTCCGCTGCTAGAAACGGATCTTGGAACGGGTGCTAGCGCCGTCGGAGGATCGCCATGAGGCAGCCGACCAGCATGATGACGACGGGCGATAGCCCGGGAACCGCGTCCGGGCGTGCCCGACCATCGAGGTCCTCCTCGGGCGGCCGGAAGCCGGGCGCGACGCCCGGTCCCGCCGAGAACACGTGGAGCACCCGCTCCTCGGTCGCGACAAGGAGGTCGAGGACGCGCGGGTCGGACAGGGGGGCCGCGGCAAGGCCGGTGATCCACGGGACCGGCGATCGGTTGGGGATCGGTAGGGCGCCCCGGTCGGTGCCGTCTTCCGAGAGGACATGCAGCGACCCCCGCCGCAGAGCCACGAGGAGTTCCTCGGCGCCGTCGCCGTCGAGGTCGGCCGCGATCGGGTACCGCGAGTAATCGTCGGGGTCGCGCGAGATCGGTTGGGACCATCGGAGCGTACAGCCGGACCACGCGAGCACCGCCCCGACCGGGTCTCCGGCCGCGGCGAGGGTCGGATCGGACCGCCCGGCGCGTTTGTCCGAAAGGACGAGCTCGCGCCGCCCGTCGTCGTCGAGGTCGATCGCGAGCGCCCCGTCGTACAGGTCGGCGCCCCAGCCGAGCGAGCAGAGCTCGCGGCCCTCGACGCCGTACAGTCGGTAGTAGTGGTCGCCTTCGGTCTCGCCCGGCCGAAGGAAGCGCGCCAGCACCTCGCCTCCGGGCCGCGGATCGAAGTCGCCCACGTTCTGGACCGTGAGTCCGTTCACGGGCACGACGACGGACCACCGGACGGCTCCGGACGGCGTGATCGCGGCAAGGCGCGAAGGAGGCTCCGTCACCGAGAGGAGCGCGGCCGCGACGACGTCGGGACGCCCGTCGCCGTCGAGATCGCCGAGGCCGATCGAGGTCACCATCGCGGAGGTCCCGAGCGACACCGACCAGCGCTCTTCGAGCGTCCACTCCGAAGCGCCGGCGAGCAGGGGCAGGGGCGCCTCGGGTGCCCGGAGCGCAAGCCGCGCGGCGACCACCTTGCCCCCCCGGGCGTAGAGGAGCTCGTTGCCGCCGTCGCCGTCGAGATCGTGGGCAAGCGGCATCGCGGGCGGGAGGTCGCCGCCGTCGATCTCGGATTCGAGGACCGTCGCCCCGGTCGCCGCGTCGAGGACGAACAGCGAGGTCGGCGAGAACGTCAAGAAGAGGATCTCGGGCCACCCGTCCCCGGTCACGTCCCCGGCGCTCGGGAACCCGATCTCCGTGACCGGCAGGTCGCGGGCCCAGAGCGCGGTCCCGTCGGGACGGATCGCGACGAGGCGCTGGGGCGCGCGGAGCACGATCTCGGACGTTCCGTCCCCGTCGAGGTCAAGGACGAGGAGGCCGGGAAGGAGGAACGGGATCCGATGGGGCTCGAGCGGGATCGAGCGAAGGAGGCCATACGCGGAAGGAGGCGTCGCTCCGGCGTCCGGTTGGACCGCCGTGCGGAACACGTCGCCGCGGGCGGTGGTCCAGGGCGCGGCCACGGCCGGCGGCGCAAGTAGGACGAGAAGCGCGAAAACGGCCGCCGACCGTGCCATGCAACCCGGGCAGGGCGTCGGCCCACCGGTTCATCAAGCTTTTCCTCCGCGCGCGAAAAATTGGGGGCGGGGGGCCCCTGGTCTACCCCCGGCCCCCGTGGGATAGACGTCCGGCCGAGAGGATCGTGTGGCGCGAGTCGGCGCTCCGTGAAGTAAGGCCGATGAAGGTCC
>JBQTJL010000258.1:0-7276 GCA_052387135.1 Methanobacteriota archaeon
GTCCTCACGAAGCTCTTCGAAGACCGGGGCGTCGAGGTCGTGAACACGTACCAGCTGAACGTCGGCGGGAACACGGATTTCCTCAACATGCTCGACCGCCCGCGGCTCCGGTCGAAGAAGACGTCGAAGACGGAGGCCGTGATCTCGCAGATGGAGGAGCGCCCCGCGGCGGACCGGATCCACATCGGCCCCTCGGACTACGTCCCGTGGCTCAAAGACAACAAGATCTGCTTCCTCCGGATGGAGGGCCGCGAATGGGGCGACATCCCGCTCACGCTCGAACTCCGGCTCTCGGTCGAGGACTCGCCGAACTCCGCAGGCGTCGTGGTCGACGCGATCCGATGCGGAAAGCTCGCGCTCGACCGGGGGCTTTCGGGCCCGATCGAGGGGCCGTCGAGCTACTTCTTCAAGCACCCGCCCGTCCAGCATCCCGACTCACGCGCAAAGGAGCTCGTCGAGGCGTTCATCGCCGGCCGACGGGAATGAAGGGAAATGGCGGACATGACGGAGACGCGGCGAGGGCGCGCTGATCCGCCGGGGCCTACGTGGGGACGCCCCATTTCCGCCCGCTCCGTCCCTCCTTTCTTCCTTTCGTCCCTTTCTCGGGGGCCCGCGCCATGGTGACCTCCGCTTTCCGCGCCTCCGCCGACAAGGTCACGATCCGGTTCGGACGCGTCCTCGGCGCGGCGGGCGTCTCCCCGAACGCCGTGACGGCGGCGTCGCTCGTGCTCGCGGTCGTCGCGGGATACCTTCTCTCCGAGGCCCGCCTCCTTCTCGGCCTCGCCGTGTTCGTGGTCGCCGGCGTCCTCGACGCGATGGACGGCGCGGTCGCCCGCGCGACGGGTCGCGTGACCAAGGTCGGCGGCTACTTCGACAGCTTGATCGACCGGTACGCGGACGCGGCGCTGTTCCTCGGCGCCGCCCTCTATGTCGACACCCGGGTGGGATACGTCCTTGCGACCGTCGCGCTCGTCGGGACGATGGCGACCTCGTACGCGAAGGCGCGGGCCTACCAGGACGCGCGGCCGCCGGTCCACGGGTGGCCCGACCTCCTGGAGCGCACGGAACGCCTCGTGATCCTCGGCGCCGGCATCGGCATCGAAGGCCTTGCGCCGTACGTCGGCCGGACGGTGCCGGGCGTCCTCGTCGCCTTCGGCGTCTTGGCGCTGCTCACGAACGTCACCGTGGCCCAACGCGCGCGCCGCGCGATGCGGTACATCGCCGAATCGCGGGAATGACGGAAATGGCGGAGACGACGGAGATGACGGAAATGGCGGGTCGGAAGGAGGCGACGCGGGCCGGGCCGGGGGACGGGACCGGCGCGAGACGGATCCGCCGCATCGTCGCGATCGCGGCCCTCGTCTCCGTCGTGAGCCTCGCGGGGCTCTTTGCGGCCTTCCATTTCCTCTCGGACGTGCCCGTCGTCGCGGCCTTCGGCGAGATCCGGCCCGTCTGGGTGCTCCTTGCGCTGGCGCTGCACGTGACGAGCCTGTTCCTCCGCGCGGTCCGGATCTGGCTTCTCGCCCCGGGCCTTGGCGAGCGGGTGTCGCTCCGGTTCGCCTGCGAGGTCGCGCTCGCGGGCGTGTTCGGGGCGAGTATCACGCCGTCCCGGATGGGCGGCGAGCCGGTCCGCGTGTACCTTCTCTACCTTCGGGAGATGCCGATGGGTCCGGCGTCGGCCCTCGTCGTCGGCGAGCGGGCGCTCGACCTCCTCTTCTTCTCGCTCGCGGGCCTTGCGGCAAGCGTCCTCCTCGTCGCGGAGATCGACCGCTCGCCCACGTTCGCCCTCCTCCTTCCGTTCGCCCTGTTCCTCACCGTGGGGCTCCTCGTCTTCGTGAGCCTGATCCTCGTGAACCCGCGGATGCTCCGGCCGCTCCTTGCCCGGCTCGGCCCGGTCCTGCACCGCCTCGACCCCGAGCGGATCGAACGCCTGGAGAGCTTCGCCGAGGAGGAGGTCCAGCGCTTCCGGACCTCCGTCCGCGCCCTGCTTCGGCATCGCCGCCGGTATCTGGGCGTAAGCATGCTCGCGACGGTCGCCTCGTGGCTCGCCGAGCTCCTCATCTTCTGGGTCCTTCTCCTCGGGTTCGGCTTCCACTTGGACCCGGTCGCGGTCGTCCTCGTCGGCGTGGTCGTGAACCTGCTTACGACGCTGCCGCTCACGCCGGGCGGTTCCGGCATCGCCGAAGTGTCGACGTTGGCGCTCCTTCGGCCGCTCGCAAGCGGTCTCACGCCCGCATACGTGCTCGTGTGGCGCGTCGTCACGTACTACCTCGACATCCTCGTGGGCGGCATCCTTGCGACGCGCCTCATCAAGCTCGACGCCTTGGGCGACCTCCTCAAACGGAAGCCCGGGCCCGTGTGAATTGCGCAAGCGCAAGCGCAAACGCATGGGCCAAGACGGGCAAGGGAGGCGGCGAGCGCGACGGAGGGGCGCGCTCGTGCGTCGTTCCCTTGCGCTTGCGCGTGCGCCTGCGCTTGCCCTTACGTCCCGGCCTCGGTCGGTCCCGGTCGGGACGGCCCCCACAGGAACCGCCCCAGCGCGGAATCGCGGAGCCGGCCGCGCTTCGTCGCAACCAGCACGAAGAACGCGGCCCCGACGACGACGCCCGCGACGATCGCGTCGAGGATGAAGTGGTTCCCGGTGACCACGATCGCGCCGAGCATCGCGGCCGGATACAGAAGGATCAGCCAGCGGGCCCGGCCGGAGGCCCATTTGAGGACGCCGTAGGCCACGATGAGCGACCAGCCGAAGTGGAGCGACGGCATCGCCGCGAACGGGTTGATGAACCAGCGGAGGACGTCCGAGCCGTAGTGGACGCGCGAGAGGAGCTGCAGGGTGTCCGCGATCGCGAGCGTCGTCACGGAGCGAGGCGGCGCGAGCGGGAAGGCCCAGTGCACGACGAACGCGAACGTCGTCGTGACGAGGAGGAAGTTCCGGACGAACCGGTAGTGCGGGTACCGCGAGACGAACACCCAGCCGAGGAACGCGAGCGTCACCGAAAGGTGCGCGTAGAGATAGAACCAGTTCACGACGCGGAGCACGCCGTGGTACGAAAGGAGGAGCCCTTGCATCCAGCCCTCCCAGTAGATCCCGACGGCCTTTTCCCACGTCGCGACGAGGAGCGCGTTCTGGACGGCCTCGTCCACCTCGCCCGTGACGAAGTACCGGGCGGCCTCGTAGAGGAAGAAGAGGAGGGCGAGCCACGTGAACTCCCACAGGGGGTTCCTCGAGAGGATCTCCCGGATGGGACGTGCCTTCACGTCGGTTTCAAGCGCCTCGGAGACTTTAAAGCATGTGGAATGGGCCCTTAATGAGGGCCGACGGCGTTCGCGCACCCGTGCGGCTGCAGGAACTCTCGCGCCGGCTCTCGAAGGTCGCGCCGTTTGCTTCGCCTCGCGCCGACCTCGAACAGTACGTCACGCCCCCGGACCACGCGGCGCGCATCCTTTTCGAGGCTTGGTCTCTCGGGGACATCGAGGGGCGGCGCGTCCTCGACTTAGGGTGCGGAACCGGCATCTTCGCGATCGGCGCGGCGCTCCTTCGCGCAACGAGCGCGGTCGGCGTCGACGTCGACCCGCGGGCGATCGAGGCGGCGCGGACGAACGCCCGCGCGCTGGACACCCCGCAGGTCGAGTTCCGCGTCTCCGACGTGCAGGCCGTCGACGAGACGGCGGACACGGTGATCATGAACCCGCCGTTCGGGGCCCAGACGCTGGGCGCGGACCGCCCGTTCCTTGCGGCGGCGGCGCGGGCGGCGCCGGTCGTCTACTCTCTCCACAACAACGGCACCCGCGAATTCCTCCACGACGCCGCGCGCGGCCTCGGTCGGGTCGTGACGCACGAATGGAAGCTCCTCTTCCCCCTCGCCCACACGATGCGGCACCACGACAAGCCCGTGCGGGAGGTCGAGGTCGTCCTGGTTCGTATGGTTTGTTAAGGGCTGGCGCAAGCGCTGGCGCAAGCGCGAGGCGAGGGCCGGGGCCAGGGGGAAGGCAAGGGCGCGACGCTAGGCCCATGCGCCGGCGCTGGGAAACGTATTTAAAGGGGCCCTCTATTGGGGCAGACGTGCCAGACGAGACCCTAGTGTTCCCCGGCGACGAGATCGCGATCGCCGAAGAGTTCGTCCCGGGTCCCGGCGCCTACGAGGAGAACGGCAAGGTGTACGCGGCCTGGCTCGGCCGGCTCCACCTCGACACCCGGAACTTCCTTGCGCGGGTCGAGCCCGCGACGAAGGTCCCGATCGTGCTCCGGCCGGGCGACCGCGTGATCGCGCTCATCGACGACCTTCGCTCGAGCATGGCGATCGTCGAGGTCCGGGCGCGGATCGACAACCCCGCGCGGCAGGTCGCCGGGGAGCGGGACGGCACGCTCCACATCTCGAAGATGAGCGACGAGTACATCGACCGGATCGACAACGCGTACCACTTGGGCGACATCATCCGGGCCGAGGTCACGGGCGTCGACCCCTCGCTCCAGCTCACGACGGTGCATCCCGACCTCGGGATCCTCGTCTCGCTCTGTCCCCGGTGCCGGACGACGATGCAGCGGCGCGGCCGCGGGCTCGTCTGCCCCGAGTGCGAATGGAAGGACGTGGGCAAGCTCGCCCGCGATTACGGCGAAGGAAACGTGTAGGTGTCCCATGCAGGTCCGGCTCCTCTCAAAGACCGAAAAGACGCTCGAGATCGAGATCGCGGACGAGAACGAGACGTTCCTCAACCTTCTCAAATCGAAGTGCCTTGCCTCGGACAAGGTCGCCTCCGCGACGTACCTCCTCGGGCACCCCGCGCTGGACAAGCCCCGGTTCGTCCTCGAGGTGCGGTCCGGCAACCCCGAGGCCGTCCTCAAGGCCGCCGTGAAGGAGATCCGGGCCGAGCTCGACCACTTCGACGACCTCCTCGTGAAGATGACGAAGCAATGAAGACGACGGAGGACCCGCGCGAGGCCGCGATCGGGCTCTCCGTGTTCCTTACGGGGACGCCGGGGCTCGGCGGACGGCTCCGGGCCCGGCCCGAAGATTTCTTCGTGGACGAGATCGGCCTTCCCCTCGCCCCCGCGCAGGGCCCCGGGAAGTACACCTGGGCCCGGATCGAGTCTACGAACTGGGAGACGAACCGCCTCGTCCGCGAGCTCTCCCGCGCGCTCCACATCTCGCGCGAGCAGATCTATTTTGCCGGCACCAAGGACAAGCGGGCCGTCACGGTCCAGGGGTTCGCCCTCCGCGCGCCGGAGGCGAGGGTCCGCGGGCTGGCGCTTTCCGGGGTCCGCGTCCTCGAGACGATGCGCATCGACCGCGCCCCGAAGATCGGCGAGCTCGTGGGGAACCGGTTCGAGATCGTCGTCCGCGGGATCCCGCTCCCGTACGTGACGGCGACGCAGGGCCTCGAGGCCACCCGGAAGGCCCTGGAGACCTACGGAGGGTTCCCGAACGTCTTCGGCCCGCAGCGCTTCGGGACCGTGCGGCCGATCACGCACGTCGTCGGCGAGCGCATCGTCCGCCGAGACTTCCGCGGCGCCGTGATGGCCTACGCGGGCTCCCCGATGCCGCACGAGACGCCGGAGCTCGTCGAGGCGCGTCAGGCGCTCGAGGAGTCGGGCGACTTCGGGGCGGCGCTCCTCGCGTTCCCCGAGGCCCTGAACTTCGAACGGGCGATCCTCCACCACCTGCGCGAGCACCCGGACGACTACACCGGCGCGTTCCGATCGCTTCCGGGAAACCTGCTCCGCCTGTTCGTCTACGCCTACCAATCGCTGCTGTTCAACCGGGTCGTGGCGCTCCGCCTCCAGCGCGGACTTTCGCTGGCCGAAGCCGAGGTCGGCGACCTCGTGGCACCGCGCGACCCCCGCGGGCTCCCCGTGCTCGACCGGCTGGTGCCGGTCTCCGAGGCGAACCGCGCCAAGGCGAACCGCGAGATCCAGCGAGGGCGCGCCGCGGTGACCGCGTGCGTGTTCGGGAGCGACGCGCCGTATGCGTCGGGGGTCCCCGGCGAGATCGAGCGCGAGGTCGTGGCGGCCGATCGGCTCGCGGCGGCCGATTTCGAGATCGGCGAGCTCCCGGAGGCGTCGTCGCATGGCACGCGCCGCGAGGTCCTCACGCCGCTCTTCGACTTCGACGCGCGGGTCGAGCCCGACGGGCCCGCCCAGAGCCTCGCGACCTTCAAGTTCCGGCTGCCCAAAGGCAGCTACGCGACGTCGCTGCTTCGCGAATTCCTGAAGGCGCCGCTCGACGCGTACTGAAGCCCCGACTGTCGGAATCGTACGTCACGCGGTTTTCTACAATATCGTCATTACGTAATTGGAACGTCTACGGGAAGAGTTCACATTAACGTGCATGGTCGCAAGGAACGACTTTCCGAGCGGCCTGTCACGAAAAGCGAAAACTACGGCCTGATTCGGCCGAAACAGATCGATTCAGGGCCTGATCGCGACGAGGGGGAACCTGCTATCGAAAATCCCGGGTGCGGCGGCGCTCGATTTCGATATTATTTGCAATGTCAATAATATTCATGCGCCACGAATTTTTCAAGTGGTTGGAAGCCGAAAAATCAAGGTCAATCCGTACACGCGCAGGCCAGTATAAGAAAGGGGCCCGACTTTGCGTTCCAGTCGTGGATCACCCCGATGTTTCGTCCCCCGCCATTCGAGGCTGGTTTCCAAGATATCGCCAGTGCACGTTCATTGTGTAACGTGTGATGCGTGACGGCCGTGACGGCGTTCCGTTCAGCACGGTCCGCAGGAGCCAAATCGACCCGATTCGGCGGTTAAGGTCCACGCGTACTGCGCCAATGCGATTATAATCCTATCAAAAGAATACAAATCGGACAGAGTGCCATCCGCGATTTCAATTCCAAAGACAAGATGATAGCGTGTCGGCCGCTTCTGCGATACGGCTTCGGCGGTCCGCGGCCGGGCCGGGCCGAAACGCCTCCGAAAGCCGGGACTTGTGCCGCCCTGCACGGCGCCGATGGGGCCGATCGGCGCCGGGCAACGCCTTCCATCATACAATAAAGTTGGTATAATTCGACATTTATGGGTAAAATGGAAAATATGGCGTGAGAAATAAAAATATCGTGGCCTTTTTGACGGAGACCGCGCTATCCGGGCCGATGGCGCGTCGCGTCCGGGCACCGCGAGGCCGCCGGCTGCATTGCCGGAGCTGGCGAACGGAGGCGATCTACCGGTTGATGGCGAACAACCTCGAGAACGCCGAGCGGCCAGACGAGCTCATCGTGTACGGCGGCACGGGAAAGGCCGCGCGGGATTGGCCGTCATTCCGGA
>JBQTJL010000259.1:0-2805 GCA_052387135.1 Methanobacteriota archaeon
GGGGCGCCCGCGGCGACGCTCGCGCGAACGAGGTCGCGCTCGCGACGCTCGAAGGGATGGCGGCGGGCGGCGTCCGGGACCACGTGGGCGGCGGGTTCCACCGCTACAGCGTGGACGAACATTGGACCGTGCCGCATTTCGAGAAGATGCTCTACGACAACGCGGGCCGTCTCGGGAACTACGTCCACGCGTTCCAAGCGACCGGCGACGGCACGTGGCGCGAGGTCGCAGAGGGCGTCCTGCGCTTCGTGCTCGGCGACCTTGCGGTCGCTGGCGGCGGATTCGGCGGATCCCAGGACGCGGACGTCGGCGCGGGGGACGACGGCGACTTCTTCACGTGGACCGAGGAAGAGATGCGGGCCGCGCTTTCGGAGGAGGAGTGCCGGATCGCGCGCCTCCACTTCGGTCTCGGCGGCCGCGGACGCATGCACCACGATCCCGCGCGGAACGTCCTCCACGTCTCGGCGGACCTTGACTCCTTGGCCGAAGGCCTTCACGCGTCCCAACACGACGTGCGCGTCCTTCTTCGAACGATCCTCGAGAAGCTAAGAAACGCGCGAGCGAAGCGAAAGACCCCCTACGTCGACCGGACCCGCTATGCGAGCTGGAACGGGATGATGGCGGTGGCGCTCCTTCGGTCGGGGGCCGCCCTCGACCGGCCCGACGCGGACCGGGGCGCGCTCGCGGCGCTCGACGCGTTCCTTGCGCATGCGTTCGATCCCGAGCGGGGCGTCGCGCACGTGCTCGCGGAGGACGGGACCGCGTCCGGCTGGGGGCTCTTGGACGACCAGGCCCAGTTCGCGGACGCGTTGGTCGAGGCCTACGGCGCGACGGGCGACGAGAAGTACCGGACCGCGGCCGTCGCGCTGGGCCGGCTCCTTGCCGACGGGTTCTACGACGGCACCGCCTTCCGGGACCGCATCGCGCCCGGGGACGGCGAGGGGCTCCTCACGAGCGTCGACCACCCGGTCGGCGACTCGCCGACGCCTTCGCCGAACGCGACCGCGATCCGGGCGCTTCGCCGGCTCACGGACGCGACGGACGACCCGCGCTTCGGGAACGTCGCGCGGCAGGCGGCGACCGCGCTTTCCGGCGAATGCGGGCGCCTCGGCATCTATGGCTCGGCGCTGGCGCTCGCCCTCGACGAGCTCGATGACCCGCCGGCCGCCGTGAAGCTCGTGGGGACGGTCGAGGCGACCGCGCCGCTCCGGGCCGCGGCCCGGAAGGTCTTTGCACCGGGCCTCACGATCCGGACCGTCGGGTCGGAACGGGGCGTCCCGGCGCCGGCGGCGATCGTCTGCTTCGGCGACCGTTGCCTGGGGCCGGTCTCGGATCCCGCCGCTCTTCGCGCGGCGCTCGAAGGGCGCGCCTAAGGCCCGCCGTCGACCTGACCGTACTCGGATGCGGCGACCGCCACGGACCCGCCGCTCGGGCGCCCGAACAAGCCGCCGAAGACGCGCGTAAGCCCGACCACATCGAGGGTGCTCACGCAATGGAGGTGGTGGGCCGGCGCCGCGTGGATGGTGAGCCCCATCGGCTCGCCGTCCGGCGCGAACGCGTGCCCGAGGCCCAGGCAATGGCCGACCTCATGGAGGATCGTGTTGTAGGTGTCGTCGTACCCGAACACGAACGGCGGGTACCTCGAGGGGTTCGTGGCGACGCTCGGGTTCACGTAGACCGTCGTCGCGTGCGCCGTGCAAGGCTCGCCCACGGGGAACTCCTCGGGAGGAAAGCCCGCGAGGCCGCCCGCGGGACTGTACGGCACGACCGCGACCACGATCTCGGCCTCGGCGAGCACGGCCGGGTCCGGTTCCGCGTCCGCGTGACGGATCCGGAGCTCGACGCCGAGGGTGAGCCACGCGGGCCCGAACGCCGCGACGCCCACGGGCCACGCGTCGACCGCGTCCCGGAGGCCGCGGGCGATCGGACCGTCGGCGTCGTCGACGGGCGGAAGGACGACGATGTCGATCGCGGGCCGGTCCCACGTGAACCAGTTCTCGAGGGTCCATGTCGCCGGCGCCGCGGCCGCGAGGGGCAGGGCCACGGCTAGAAGGACGAAGGCGTGCCGCACCATGGCCCTACGGGCGGGGCCCGCGCGATAAAGCTTGTTGCAACGCCCCGGGACCGGCTCGACCGATGATACCAAATCGTTAAGATTCGGCGTCCACTATGGAGCTTCGTGCCCTTCTCGCACCATCTCGAGGACGCCGAGGTCGACGCGTTCCTTTCCGGGGTCGACGCCGCGACCGCGCGCGCCTACCGCGACCTTCGGGCGACGATGCTCCGGTTCGCCGACCTCCAAGAAGAGGTGCAAGAAGGTCCGGCGCCGCGGGTCGCGTACGTGTCGAAGTGCAACCGGTTCGCGCTCCTTACATTGTCCGAGGGCGCGATCGAGGCCGAGATCCTGCTCGGCCGGGACGAACGGGCGAACGCGGTCGCGGCGGGCCTCGCGAAGGAACACCCGAACCCGATCTACCGCAAGTTCGGTTGGGTCGCGACCGGGATGCGGGCCGACGAGGACCCTGCGCGGCTGAAGGACCTCCTGCGGAAAGCGTACAAGCGCGCGTTCACGACGAAGGCACCGACGGATGCGCCGAACGCGAAGACCCGTGCCCCCGACTTGTCGTGAGCGGCGCGGGCTTCGCCCGCGCGGAAGCCACGGCGTAGGACCGTGGCAGCGGCGCGGCGTTGCCGCGCGTGAGCGACCGGACGCTCCCGCGGCGCGGAGCGCCGTCGCTTCCGCTCGCGAAGCGGGCCGCTACCGACGCCGCGAAGCGGCGCCCGCTACCCGTACATCGGCGGAAC
>JBQTJL010000260.1:0-1950 GCA_052387135.1 Methanobacteriota archaeon
GCAAGTGGGCAAGAAGCAAGGAAACGTCGCCTTGCGGCTTGCCTCTCGCTTCTTGCCCGTCCTCGGAGCGAGGTCCCGCATCCGCCGCCCTCACGGGGACCGGTAGGGGTCGGTCCGCACCTGCCGAGGGCCGAAGGCCGTTCGCCGTAGGCCGGCAGGGAGGGCCGACCCCGATATCTGCCTCCTATCGCATGTAGCCGCACAACAACGGCTATATACCCTTATGAGGAATCGAAGTCGGACGCGATGTCGAGCGAACGCAAGGCCGCCATCATCCTTTTCCTGCTCGCCGTACCGTCGGCCGTCGGCCTACCGCTCACGGCCCACGGCGAACAATGCGCGGTCCCGTGCGGCTACATCTATCCCCTCCTCATCCTCGCGACGGAAGCGGATCTTTCGAAGCCGATCGACCTTGCGGCCGCGAGCACGACGTATGCGGGTAACGTCACGTACAAGTTCGACGTCGTGAACGAAGGCTTCACGACGCCGGACCCTGCGCGCCGGATCGTGATCTCGTTCGATTACCCGAAGCGACCCGCGTGGCTCGAGGCCGCGGTGGATCCGCCCGAGATCGAGGTCCCGATCAATCCGGTCTTCATCGAGATGGACGCAAGCGACCCGAACAACCTGCGGGGCTTCTACGAGTACACGGTGCCGATCAACCTCACCCTTACGAAGCGCGCGGAGCCGACCCCGACGGACTCGGGGCTTGCAAAGCTCCTCGTGTTCGCGAAGTCGACCGAATCGGGCCTCTACAAGCCCGGCTACGGGATCAAGGAGGTGAAGCTCCGCACCCCGATCGGCGCCGTCGCCGCCGAGGCCGCGGCCGAGCGCCGCATCGGCGACGCGGGAAGCACGCCGGTGCCCGAGACCCTGCGCGAGCACGGCGGCGTCGCGGTCCGGATGCTCGCGGACGGCCCCGCGGCCCCCTGGCGCCCCGTGACGCTCGACTTCTCGATCGAAGGCACGGGCGAATACCCGGGGCCGGTCGGCGAGGCCGAGTACACGGTGACGGTCGTCGACGAGGACGCGAACCTCCTCTACACGACCGGGACGCGCGTCGCGACGGACGGCAAGGCTTCCTTCGTGTTCACGGCGCCCGAGGCGGGCCGCTATGACGTGCAGTTCCTCGTGCGACCCACGAGCTATTCGAGCGCGGCGTGGCAGCCGGTCGTCGCAAGCTTCCCGGTGCTCGTGGGCTCGCCGTCGGCCCCCCTCCTTCGCTACGCGACGACCTACGAGGCGCGGTACTCGGAGGTCGTGACCGACCTTGCCGGCACGAACAACGCCTACCAGTACGAGAAGCTCATCCCGCTCCCGATCGAGCGCGGGGTGCGGCGCGGCTCCTTCGGCATCTCGCTCCGAGGCGCAGCGCCCGGCCTCCCGCAGGCACCGACCGGCCCCGCGTCGCTCACGTTCGAGCTCCTCGACCCGGACGGGAGCCTCCTTCGCTCCGTCGTCGCGGACGCGGCGCGGCCGGACCAGACGATCGAGGTCTCCGGCTTCCCGCGGTCGGGTACGCACTTCCTCCACGTGTACGGCGTAGGCGCGGGCCCGAAGGCGCTCGCGGGCGCCTCGTACGACGTGACGGCCGCCCTGGAGTACACGAGCGCGCCGGTCATCGAGAACGCGCGGGACGGACGCGTCGCCCCGCTTCCCGGCGGCGCGGTCGCGGCCGGAAAAGTGAACCTCGAGATGCAGCCGCTCGACGACCTTTCCCCGTGGCGACCCGTCACGATGAACTTCGCGGTGAAGAAGCAGGGCACGGACGAGGTGGTCCTCCACCCGGACCTCGTGATCACCGTCGCGAAGGAGGACGGCACGATCCTCCACACGACGGGGCTCCTCCACCCGCACGGCGGCCAGCACGCCCTTCCGTTCACGTTCCCCGAGACCGGGCGGTACGTCGTCCACCTGTTCGCGGCCCCGACCGCGGAGGCCTCCGCGGCC
>JBQTJL010000261.1:0-9336 GCA_052387135.1 Methanobacteriota archaeon
AGCGACGCCTGGGCCGCCGCCGCGGGCGACCACTCGCTCGCCGTGACCGGCGACGTCTCCGCGACCGCGCCCGAGTCCGACGAAGGGAACAACGGCCGCACCGAACCGATCACGGTCGCGCCGCTCCCGCCCCCGCCCGCCGACCCCGGCTTCGCCTACGAGGACCTCGACAACGACGTGGTCTACGACGCGGGCCTCGACGTCCCCATCCCGAACGCCACGATCCGCGCCGGCATCTATGTCGTCGCAGACCCGACCCGCGGTCTCGTGATTCCGGCCTCGGTCGGCGCGATCTCCGTGACGGGCCGGATCGACTACCGCGCGGGTTCGGCCGGCCACCTTGTGATCGGGGTCGACCTTCCCGCGAGCGACAAGGTCGAGCTCGCCGGTGGCACGTATCTTAACGTGAGCGGCGTCTCGGTCCGGTCGACGGCCGAGAAGGTCGAACTCGACGCCTCGCGCATCCTCCACGCGGAGAATGCCAAGATCACGGCGGCAAAGAAGATCGACGCGAACGTCTCCGGAGGCGTCCGCGCGAACGCGTCGGTCTGGCGCTCCGAGAACGAGTGGCTCGACTTCTCCGCGCGCGCCGGCGCGACCTCGGACGTGTACCTCCTCGACGCGAACATCAACACGACGAAGAAGGTCGACGTCCGCGCCGCCGGGTCGATCTATGCCGGCCGCCTGAACGCGACGAGCCGCGACGAGCACGTCGCGATCTCCTCCGAAGACCCGCCCGCCGGCGGCCGCCTTTCCGTGGTCGGCGCGACCCTCGCCGCGCACAAGAAGGTCGAACTCGACGCAGGGACGGACATGACCCTGGACGACGCCGTCCTCACGAGCACCACGGAGCACGTCGACCTCGATACGGACACCGGATCGATCTACGCGAACCGGAGCGAGATCCGGGCCTACAAGACCATCGAGGTCACCGCCTATCGGGACGTATCCCTCGACGACGCGAACGGGACCGCCGAGACGGAACGGCTCACCGTGAAGTGGGAGTCCGGCGGGGCCTCCGGCACGACGACCCTGCGCCGCGCCACGCTCACCGCCTACAAGGAGGTCGAAGTGAAGGCGAAGGGCGGGATCAACGCGACATCGGCGAACGTCACGAGCACGACCGACGACATCGACCTCGATGCGGACGGCGGGTCCCTCGACCTTTCGAACGCGCGCCTTACGAGCTACCGCGACGTGGACGTGGACGCCGAGGGCGACGTCGACGTCCGGTCGGCGACGCTGCGGTCGACCGTCGCGAAGGTCGAGCTCGACGCGGGCGCGGCCTCGCGCAGCCTCTTCGTCGCGGGCGCGACCTTCGACGATCACCCGAACGACAAGGCGAAGGCCGCCCCGAAAGGCGTCGCGATCGTGGGGACGCCCGCGTCGGGAACGATCGACTACAATGGGTAGGAAGCCGACGAGTGCGACGCAGCATCGCGCGAAAAGACGCCACAGACCGGCCGAGGACGGCCCTAGGGCGCCGCTTCGCTCCGCCCTGGGCCTCGCGCGCCGCCGCGCGCTCGGAGCGAGGCCTGACGAGGAGGATACGCCGAGGAGGAGATTCGAACTCCTGCGAGGTTTCCCTCACTGGTTTTCAAGACCAGCGCCGTGGACCGGGCTTGGCTACCTCGGCAGCGTCGGCCGCATCCTTCGCGGCGGCCTTAAAACGGTCGCTTCACGTTCGGCCAGTTCCGCCACACGTCGACGCCGCACCATCGTGAGCCTTCGGGACAGGGCCCTTGCGGGCCGCCCGAGTCCCACATCCCGAGGCGCTCGACGCAAGGGGGGCCCGCGTGCTTTGCGAGCCTCGGGTGGACTTTCCCGACCTGCGCGAGCTCCTCGTACGCGGTCTGGTAGATCTCGGTCTGGGCAAGAAAGCAGGTCCGGAGCCGCCACTTGTGCATGTAGTCGAGGAACGAGCCGGACTGCGTGTACCGGATCGAGGTCGCGTTCGGGAGCAGGTAGACCGCCTGCTCCGCCGGTACGCGCATCGAAAGCAGGCGTTCCTTCGCCTCCCAGAGGTGTGCCATCGTGTCGTCGAAGAGGCGCTTCGCCTCGGCGTCCTCCGCGAACACGTCGGGGGTGACGTAGTCCGGGCGCCGCGTGTGCATCCGCGACAGCATCGGCCGCGAGCCCGGGAGCGTGCGGTGGCGTTGCTCCTGCGAGTCGGCGGAGTGGCTCATCTTCTTCTTGAACGCGTATTGCGCGTGGTTCAGCGCGCGCATCAGCGGCGAGTGGCCCCATGCGTTCACCGTGTCGACCAAGTGCGGGTTCTTCCGGGGGTCGACGACGAGGTCGATCGCCTCGTCGTCGGACAGGTGCGCGCCCGCGACCTCGCGGACCGATTCCGCGACGAGCGCTTCCGCTTGCGCGTCGTATTGCACGAGCCTCGAGGAGAGCCCGTCGAGCCGCTTGTCGAACGCGGCGGCGGCTTCGTCGCCGGCTCCCTGCTTCCTGCTTCCTGCTTCCAGAACGCGTTCGGCAGGAAGCGGTTCGTTCGGGACCATCTCGAAGAACGTCGGGTCGACCTTCTTCACTTCTTCGACCATCCTCGAGACGACGGCGGCGGTCTCGGTCGGGCAGTCGCCCGCGTGCATCATCCGGTAGTACCGCTGCAGCACGATCCCGGAGACCGTGTGGTACATCGACGTGAAGGCCGCGATCGGGACGACGTAGCGCGCGTTCTCCATCGCCTTCTTCGTGGCGTCCGTCGCCATCTGCTTCTCGGTCTGTCCCTTCTTGCGGCCGATCGCCTGCATGAGGCGCCCGTAGTCCGGGACCAGCATCTCGTAGAGGCGGTGGTACGCGGCCCAGGCCGCAAGGACCGCGTCGTCGAAGACGCGCCGGGCGGCCGGGTCGGCGGCGACCGCGGGCGGGACGTGCACCTTCGGCTCCGGCATGAGATTGTAGCGTTGGCTCGACTGCTCGGAGTTGTAGAAGGGATGCGCGTGGAGGAACGCCCATGCGAACTGCCGCGAGACGTTCTCGAGCCCGAACACGAAGGTCGGGTGCTGGAACGGCGTGTGGTGCCCGGCCTCGAAGATCGACGGGCCGATCCGCTCGCGCTGGCCCTGCGTGACCTCGCCCGGGCGCACGAGGACGGGCGAGTAGCACGTGCGCGCGGACGCGACGCTCATGTCGTAGGGCGTCGGCGTGTGCGCGATCAAGTGGACGACCGGAGCGCCGGTCTCGACCTTCTGGACGGTCTGCATGGGGTTACCTGGCGGAGATCGCCGGTAGAACTGGGCCATCGGCAACTTCGGCCGGAGGCTAATAACCATTCTCGTTCGGCTCTATTATATTTGCGCTGGGATTCCCGAAAGATGCGCGACGGCGGTCTCCCGCGGCAGTTGCGCAAGGAGATCCCCCGCGCGCGGGCCCTTCTCCTTTCCGAGGATCACGCGGTAGATCGCCGCGAACCCGTCCCTCGGGGGGAGCCCGGAGCCCTTCACCGCCTCGTGGACGAGGTTGTGGAGGTCCTCGCCGGTCCATGCGGACGGCGCGACCTCCGCGAGCCGCTCTGCAAGCTCGCCGAGGAAGGCGCGCTGCGCTTCGGAGAGCGACGCACGGAGCCGCGCCGCCTCGGCCGCGTCCCAGACGACCGGGTTCCGGTACTTCTCCGGCGCGAACCGCCCGAGCCAGTACCGCGCGTGGCCGACCCGGTGCAGGAGTCGCAACCGGGATTCCGCGTCGAGCGACGCTTCCTTCGGGAGGAGGCCCTGCCGGGAAAGCGAGGCGAAGACGGCGGCGTCGGAGGGGTACGCCGAGACGACGTTCACGAGGTGCGTGTACGGGACCTCCGGGGGCGCCTTCGTCGGAACAGTCCGAGGCTGGGAGAGTTCGTACACGCGCTTCAGCTCCTTCCGCTCCGCGGTCTCGGGCTCGCCGGCAAAGAACGCGTGCTCCCAGCGGTCGTACTCGTCCACCAACCCCACGACGCCCTCGCCGGGGTCGAAGTCGATGTGCTTCCCCGGTTGCGGCCGCGCGATGAGGAACCGGAGGACCTCGGGCGGAGTCATCTTCAGCATCTCCTCGGCCGAGACGGCGGTCCCGGTCGACGAGTGCATCGCGCCGATCCCCTTGAGTTGGATGAACTCGTAGACGGTGCGCACCGGCGGCTCGCGGCCGTACACGCGACGCACGATCTCGACGCCGGTGTCCCACGAGGAGCCGGCCGCCGCGTGGTCCTTCCCCATCGCCTCGAACGTCACGCCGAGGAACGACCACCGCGCGGGCCAGTCGACGCGCCACGGGAGCTTGCCGCCGCCGGGCTTTCGGATGTCCTTCCGGCCTTCGTGGCCGCACGCCTTGCACGCGTAGTCGATGTACGGGTCCTCGAACAGGGTCGGGATCGGCCCGTTCAAGCGGCGGCAGTTCTCGCATTGCACGTTGAACGGGATCCAGTTCTCGGGGATCTTGCCTTCGCGCTTTGCGACCGTGAGCACGATGTCGCGGATCACGTCCGCGTTCGCCATCGCGAGCTTCGTCGCCTCGACGTAGGCGCCGCGCTCGTACATCTCGTGCGCGTGCATCACGGTCAGGTCCACGCCGAGCTCGGAGAGGGCCTCGAGGAACGGGTCGATGAAGTGGTGGGCGTACGAGGCGTGGCAGTGGCCGGGCTTGCCGTCCGGTCCCGGGCAGGGGATCTCGGAGAGGGGCTTTCCAACGTGCGGCTCGTAGGACGCCTTGTCGAGGAACGGGTAGACCTTTCGCAGCGGGTCGAACGAATCCGCGATGTAGATGAGTTCGGCATGCGCACCGCGGGCGCGCGTGGCCCGGTACACCATCTCGGTCGTCAAGACCTCGCGCATGTTGCCGACGTGGATCGGACCCGACGGCGTGATCGCGGTCGCGAAGACGTGCTTTGCGACGTCTTGCTTCGCGACTTCGGCGGCAAGGACGTCGGCCCAGTGCATGCGGGCCTCGGAAGATGCTTAACTCTTAAATAGGTGTAGGCCCTCTGCGATTCCCATGGCGAAGCAAGAGCGCGCGGGCGCCGGATTCCAGCAGGCCGCCGGGCTTATCCGCTACTTCGACGCCGAGGAAGAGACGGCGATCAAGATCGACCCGCGCCTCGTGGTCTTCACCTGCTTCTTCTTCGCGGTCCTCGTCGCGATCATCAACTACCTCGAACCCCTCTAGCCGGAGGGCCCGATGCGGCTCGCCGGGCGCCGATACGACCTCGGCGGACGCGACGGGTTCGTCGAGATCACGGACGGCCGCATCGTGGACGAAGGCGCCGGGCGCCCCGGGGGCGGCGTGGACGTGCGCGGGCTGATCCTCCCCGGATTCGTGAACGCGCACACGCACCTTGGCGACGCGTTTCTCCGGGGCCGCATCGACGGCGTCCCCTTGTCGGAGCTCGTCCGGTTCCCGGACGGCCTGAAGCACCGCGAACTGCGCGCCACGCCTCGGGACGAGATCGTCCGCGGCATCCGCACCGCGCTCGGCGAGGCCGCCCAGACCGGGACGACCCACGTCATCGATTTTCGCGAAGGCGGCGTGGACGGGCTAGGGGTCCTCGCGGCCGCCGCCGACGACGGCCCGGGCCTCGTGGTGCACGCGCTCGGGCGCCCTGCCGCGCCCGCGTTCTCGGACACCGAGGCGCGCGAGGTCGCTGAAGAAGCCGCGGGCCTTGCGCCGTCGAGCGTCGCCGACGTGGGCCTTGCCGCCGCGGCCCGGCTCGCGCGCGAGGCCCGCCGGACGGGGCGCCTCTTCGCGATCCACCACTCGGAGGAGGCCCGGGAACCGCTCGACGACCTCCTCTCGCTTCGGCCCGATTTCGTGGTCCACATGACGTGCGGCGCCCCGGGCGACTTCGAGCGCCTCGCGGACGCCGGGATCCCGGTCGTCGTCTGCCCGAGGAGCAACGCGCGCTTCGGCCGTCGGCCTCCGGTCGCCGCGATGAAGGACGCCGGCGTCGACGTCTTCCTCGGGACCGACAACGCGATGTTCCACCCGGTGGACCTTCTCGCCGAGGCCCGTTTCCTCCTTTCCGAATGCGGGGGGCTCGCTCCGGACGATGTCGTTGGCGCGATGACGGAAGGACCCCGGAAACTGTTAAATAAGGGGGAGTTTGTTGGGCCCATCCGGGCCGGGGCGATCCCCGACCTCGTGGTCCTTCCGGATCCCGGGGGCGATCCTGCGAAGGCCGCCCTTTCGGCGACCCGGATCCTGTGGGGCCCGAACGAGACACCGAACGGTGACACGCCATGAAGGTCCGCGAACTCATGACCCGGGATCCGATCGTGGCGGAGGTCCCCGGCACCCGGAACGACGTCGTCCGTCTTCTCGTGCACCACGCCGTCTCCGGCCTCCCCGTCGTGAAGGCGGGCGGAAAGAAGCTCGCGGGCATCGTCACGCGGAGCGACATCTTCCGGCGCCCCGACGAGGAGCAGCTCGCGCTCGTCATGACGAAGAACCCGGTCACGGTGAAGCCGGGGGACGACGTCACGAAGGCCGCCCGGCTCTTCTTCGAGCACAAGATCCACGGCCTTCCCGTGGTCGAGGACGGCGAGCTCGTGGGCGTGATCAGCCCGACGGACGTCCTTCGCGTGATCGCCGAGAAGAACGGCGGCCCGACGCAGGAGTACGTCACGGACAAGGTCTGTCCGGTCCACGAGTCGACCCCGCTGAAGGTCGCATGGGAGATCATGAACCTCGCGCGCCAGAACGCGCTCCCCGTGCTGGACGACGACGCGGTCCTCGTCGGGATCGTCGCGGACAGCGACCTCTTCAAGAAGTCCCACGTCGACGAGAAGACGCGGAAGTCCGCCGGCGTCGATTCCGGTTCGAACGAGGAGGTCGAGGCGGCGTTCCGCGGGCTCCTTCCGTTGTTCTTCGCGAACTCGCGGGTGGACCTCCCCCAGGCGATCGTGAAGGAGATCATGTCGACGTCGGTCGTGACCGTCTTCCAGAAGACGAAGATCGGGGAGGCGGCCCGGAAGATGACGAAGCACCGGGTGAACCAGCTCCCCGTCATCAACTCGGAGGACCGGCTCGTCGGGATGATCACGGACCTCGACCTGATGCAGGCCGAGATCTGACCCGCCGCCCACACAAACCTTAAAAGCGGCGGGTCTCTAGCGTCTTCTGGAAATGGTCGAACCGCGCGAAGAATTCGACTTGGAGGACGTCCACGACCGGGTCCGGCGCGCCCGCGACGCGATCTCGGACGAGCTCGGGCGCGACACCGAGACCGAGGTCTTCGACCGGCCGACCTTGACCGCGCTCTGGAAGCTCGTCTCGCAAGGCGTCCTCGAGACCTTGGACTACCCGGTCTCCACGGGCAAGGAGGCGAACGTGTTCCACGGGACCGGCCCCGAGAGCGAGCACCTCGCCGTGAAGATCTTCCGCGTGAACACCGCGACGTTCCGCTCGCACTTGTCCTACATCGAAGGCGACCCGCGCTTTTCCGGCGCGAAGGGGAACCGCCGCGAGATCGTGTCGACGTGGACGCAGAAGGAGTTCCGGAACCTCGCGAAGATGACCGAGGTCGGCGTCCGCGTGCCCCTCCCGATCGCGTACCACGCGAACGTGCTCGTGATGGAGTTCATCGGCGACGAAGGGACGCCGGCGCCCCTCCTCCAGTCGGTCGCCGAGGTCCCGGACGCGGCCGAGGTCTACCGGCGGCTCCTTGCGTCGGTGAAGACGCTCTGGCGGAAGGCCGACCTCGTGCACGCGGACCTCTCCGAGTTCAACATCATGGTGAAGGACCGGCCGGAGGCCGATCTCGAATACGTGATCATCGACGTGGGGCAAGCGGTCATGAAGCGTCACCCGCAGGCGGAGGAGTTCCTGCGCCGCGACCTTAGGAACCTCGTGCGGTTCTTCGGAAAGCACGGAGTCGCGGCCTCCGCGCTCGAGGCGATGGCGTACGTCCGGGACGGCGAGGTCCGGGAGGGCACCGCGATATGAGACGAGCGCAAGCGCAAGGGCTGGCGCAAGCGCAAGGGAGGGCAGGGGCAGGGACAAGGGCAAGGCCACGGAGGCGTTCCCTGGCGCCTGCGCTTGCGCGTGCGCATGCGCCCGTCGTCGTCGGGGTGAGGTCGTGACGATCGTCTACCAGCGGATCCCGAAGTCGCGCGTCGGCGTCCTCGTCGGCCCCGAAGGCAAGGTGAAGAGCGAGATCGAGCAGCGCTCCGGCGTGAGGCTCCGCATCGATTCCGAAGGCGAGGTCGAGATCGACGACGCACGAGCGTTCAGCCCCGTCCTCTCGTTGAAGACGCGGGACGTGGTCGCCGCGATCGGGCGCGGCTTCTCCCCGGAGCACGCGTTCCGGCTCTGGGCCGACGACACGTTCTTCGAGGTCTTGGATCTTACCGAGTTCGTCGGAAAGAAGGAGAACCACCTCGAACGCGTGAAGGGGCGACTCATCGGGACGGGCGGCCGCACGCGTCGCCACGTCGAGTCGTGCACGGGCGTCGACCTTTCGATCTCCGGGAAGACCGTAGCGATCCTCGGCGACATCGAGGGCGTGGGGATCGCGCGCGAGGCCGTGCTGATGTTGATCGACGGCGCGACGCACGGGCACGTCTATTCGTGGCTCGACCGGCGGCGGCGGGACATCCGCATGCACGAGCTCGGTCTGGAATGAGGGCCTTCGGCCCGGGATGAGGCCGCGCCGCGGCCGGAATGAGCGCCTAGGGCGCGGGATGGACCGGAGGAACGAGCGCCGCCGCAGGCCTTCGCGCTCCGGCGGCTTCGATGTACCGATGGAGACGCACGACGAGCTGTGTCGCCCGCCGCTGTAGACGCCGCCCGGCGTCCTCCGTGGCGACGCCGTTCCGGATCGCTACCTCCAAGAGCGCGACGAGCTCGTACGCCGAACCGCGTGCGATCGAGCCGAATCGAGACCGCTCCGCCCCGCTGGCACGCCCTTGGCCCTCGGCGATGTTGGCGGCGACGGACACGGAAGCGCGCCGGACCTGGGAGACGAGGCCGTACCGTTCGGCGTCGCTCCAGGTCGCGCTAAGGTCGTATGCCTCTACGCTCAACTGGATCGCGTCTTCCCATATACGGAGCTGCTCCAAGCTTCGGGGAATCATATCGGCCCCGTGGCCCAAGCCATCCTTGAACCTTTTCGGAACGATGGGAACGCGTCGCATTCCGCGTAAGCTCATCCCGCGCGACCCTTTTGCCTGCGGCAAAAGCGTCGTCGGAAACTGCTATCCTCTCGCTTTGGCTCGCCCCTACGTGCCGGGGGTGCGCGCCTCGCTCGGGCCCCCCGATAGGCCGGCGCTCGGGCCGTCGTTAGGGCCAGCCCGCGGAGCTCAATACGCGCCAGCGCCATCCGGCCCCGGGGCCGAAATCCCACCGACGCATCGGGCCCCC
>JBQTJL010000262.1:0-1966 GCA_052387135.1 Methanobacteriota archaeon
CGCCTCAAGCGCCGCCTTCCGGGGATCGCGACCTACATGACGAGCCGCGCCGTGGTCCGGTTCTTGTTCCCGGCGATGTTCTCGCAGGAATTCCGGCACGATGCCTTCGCGGTCCCGCCGACGCTGCGCGGGATCCCGCTCGTCCGGCCGGCCTTCGTCCGCCGGGGGCACGCGCTCGGGCTCCCGGTGCATGTGTGGACGATCAATCGTCCCGAGGCGATGCGCGCCTTCTTCTCGATGGACGTGAACGGGATCGTGACGGACCGGGTGCGGGCCGCGGTCGAGGTCGCGGGCGCGCTTCGCGTGTGATTTCTGAAGAAAAAGGGTCGGGGGCCCGCCCGGCCGCGGCAGAGGGGGGCAGAAGCCGCGGCCCGCGAGCCCCCGGGGGGGTTTGGTCCCGCCTAGGGGACCGTGGCAAGGTCCGGCGTCCGATGCGGACCCTGCCATCCTTGTTCGCTTTGATCGTTCGGGGTCGCGAGCCACCGCGCGACCGTGTCGCGTTCGGGGGCCGCGATCGCATAGCGGGGCGAGGCGCCGGGGACCTCGCGGCGGAGCACGACGCCGTCGTCGCGCAGGCGCGCGAGGCACCAGTGGACCGAGCCTGCGGGGTGTCCGGTCTCGCGCACGAGGGCGCGGAGCGTCGCCTCGCCGCGAAGGAGCACCGCGAGGACGTCCTTCACGGACCGGAGGTTCAAGCGGGAGAGGAGCCGCCGTTCCGCGCCGCGGAAATCGCCGCCGGATTCGAAGAGGAAGATCCGGGACCCGCGCCGCTCGAGCTGCAGGAGCCCGTGCTCCGAGAGCACGTTCGCGTGGTGCTTCGTCGTCGTATAATGGATCCCGAGCTCCGAGGAGACCTCCCGCATCGTCGCGCCGGGCCGCTCGCGGACCCGCATCAGGATCTGCACGCGCAGCTCGTGATCGAGGACCCATTCCCGATCAAGATTCCGGTTCCACATCCGCCGACCCCACTAAACGCCCATTGAGCATTGACTAGTAACTATTAATACCCTGCGGCCACATACCCTTCCCTGTGGTCCCGGTGAACGATCCGGAGGAGATCGCGCGGATCTGCGCAGCCCTCGGACACCCGAACCGCGCGTTCCTATACCAGCTGCTCCAGGAGAACGAGCCCGTCTCGCTCGCGGATCTTACCCGTCTTGCCCAGAAGAGTGCAACGGACGAGACGGACTTCAACTACATGACGGTGAAGTTCCACGTACAGAAGCTCGTCGAGCACGAGGTCGCGCGGCTCGTCGACCGCGGCGGGCAGGTGTACGTGAAGCTCCTCCTTCCGAACATCCGTATCGTGACGGGCGAGGCCGCTCCCGAGGCGAGGAACTCGGCAAAGGTGCTCTAATCAATTCCTTTTCGCGCCGGAGACGCCGAGCATCGCAAGGCACTCCTTGAGCTTCCGCGTCGGCTCGACCAGGCGCTCCCGGCCGGAGACCTCGATGGTGACGAGCCCCAGCTCGGTGAACCGCCAGAGCACGGCCTCGAGCCGGGCGCGGGGCACCGCGGGCCGGCCCGTCTCGAGGGCCTCGGTGAGCGGGTCGATCAGCATGGGGCCGCGAAGGTAGAGGACCTCCCCGAGACGCCGGCCGTCCGGAGACTGGAGGCTCGCCAGCGCCTCCTCGTTCGCCTCGACCTGGTGCATCGGGAAGAAGTAGCGCGTCTCGCCCCGGTCGTTCCTTCCCCGAAGGAGGCCACGCGCGGCGAGGTCCTCGAGGTGGCGGCCGGCCTCCCGGATCCCGAGGACCGCGGCGACCTCGTCCGCCGTGTGCCCGGGGCGCCGCTGCACGAACTGGTACACGTGGAATCGGTCGAGGTCCGCATTGAGGTAGTCCGTCGCGTCGAGCGGCTCCGCGGCCTTCACGACCGGGGCCGCGGCCGGTCCCTGCACAGGGCTTCCCGCGCGCCGGGCCTTGACGGCCGGGCCCGCGACGACCGCCGCGAGGACTCCGACGAG
>JBQTJL010000263.1:0-15783 GCA_052387135.1 Methanobacteriota archaeon
CGCCCGCCCCGTGCTCGACCTCGCCGGCGCCCGAGGTGGTGTTCGACCAGCCCGCGGCGGTCGGGGGATCGTGGAAGAGCGAATGTCCGCTCACGTAGGGCCCGTTGTAGGCCCGGACGAGGTTGTACGCGCGCGGGAGTGCCGAGGCGGGACCCGATTCAAGGAGCACGGGGGTTCCCGCCGCGAGCGCGGGGGCCGAGGCGGGCGCGCGTTCGTCGAGGGACACGGTGAAGCCCACGCCGTCCCAGATCACGTGGAGGCGGTGCGGCACGCCCGCGGGCGTCACGGTCCAGCCGGTCGTCGAACCGTTCGGGGCGACCTGCAGGCGGACGCCGCCGGCGGAATTGTAGGACATGTTGAGGAGGAGGTCGCCGTCGGCGTTCCGCAGGCGAAGCAGCGACGTCGTGGGAAGGTCCGCGGAGAGCTCCCGGGCGAAGTTCACGACGACGTGTAGGTCCGTGCCGGCCGACGCTCCGGTCGCGACGGAGAACGAGGAGGGACCCGGCGGCCCCCAGAGTTCGGCCGTGGCGAGCGGGGCGGCGGACGCGATGAACGCCCCGAGGAGGAGCGGGATGCGGCGCATGGGGCGGGAAAACCGCGAGCCTACATGAACCTATCGTGCGAACCTTGTGGGGGAACGCGCGCGAGGTCCGAGGGGCGGCGTGTCGCGACACGCTGGAAACGACCCGCGCACTACTGGCAACAAGCCCTCCTCCAATTCGTCATATACTTCGAAGGACGTATCCCGCAATGAACCCGACCCACGTACGCCCACTCACGCGTACACCGAAATCAGGATACTCTCGGAGACGGTCCTGCCTCGTACCCCGTTCCCCCTCCCCCGTACCTACGCACGAACGGCAGCTCGGACAGCCCTGGGTCTTCGAGCACGGGAAGCGAGTGCGGCTCCGCCACGATCCGTGCGGTCTCGAGGGTCCGCTTCGCGGGGCTTGCGACGACCGCGTCGATGCGCTCCTTCGCGAGCGCCTCGCGGAGGGCCGCGGCTTGGAGCCGCCCCCGGTCCGACAACGGACCGTCGTGGACCGAGAAGAGCTGCCCGTCGGCCTCGCCGGGCCCGATCGCGGCCTCGGCGTGCCGGGCGAGGAAGATCGTCGTCATATCGCGGCGAGGTCCCCTGCAGCGACCGCGCTTGCCCGCCGCGCGAGCGCCGGGACGCCGGCCTTGAGGCGGGCGAAGAACGGGTCGTCCGTCACGCCGAAGAGGTGCCGCGCGTAGGATCCTTCGAGGAGGATCGCGAGCTTCCAGACCGCGAGCGCCACGTACCACGGCATCGCGGCCGGCGTCTCGCGACCGGCGCGCCCGGCGTACCGGTCCAGCATCGCACGCCGCGACAGGAATCCGCGGGCCGCCGTCACGCCGTAGAGGTCCTCGAACCCCGGGACCGGCGGGTCGCCGCCCTCGCTCCAGAACGAGAGCATCCAGCCGACGTCCGCCCATGGGTCGCCGAGCGTCGCCATCTCCCAGTCGAGGATCGCCGCGACCCGGGCCGGGGCTCCGTCCGCGAGGACGACGTTGTCGAGCTTGTAGTCGCCGTGGACGATCGTCGCGTTCGGCGAGGCGGGGACGTTTTCGGCAAGCCACGCGCCGACCTCGCGGAGCTCCGGCACGTCCCGTTCGGCCGCCGTGAACGGGGCGGCGAGGTCGAGCTGCCCCGTCCAGCGCTTCACCTGCCGGGCGAGGTAGCCGTCGGGCCGGCCGAGTCCCTCCAGTCCGACCTTCCCGGGCTCGACCGCGTGGAGCTCCACCAATGCGTCGACGAGCTCTTCGCCGATGCGGCGACGTTCGGCCGGCGAATCGAGGTCCGGGGGCACTTCGCGCCGGACGACGCGGCCCGGCACGCGCGACATCAAGTAGAACGGCGCGCCGATCACGGCGGGGTCCTCGCAGGCGACGACCGTGCGCGGGATCCGGACATCGGTGTCCTGCAGCGCGGAAAGGATCCGGTGCTCGCGAAGGACGTCGTGCGCCGTCGGAAGGAAGGCGCCCCCAGGGGGCCGGCGCAGCACGAGTTCGCGGTCGCCCCACCGCACGAAGAACGTCTCGTTCGAATGGCCCGCCTGGTGCCGTTCCACGGTGTAGGCCGGTGGCCGTGGGCCCTCGGGCGCATCCGCGCCCGGGGCCTCGCTGCGGGCTCTCGCTCGGCCGATGGCCGACGCCGGTTCCCCGATGTGATCCACCAAGAAACGCCGGAGATTCGCTTCGTCGACGAGCGGCCCTCCTCCGTCGGGGTTCGGCGCTCGGCCCTCGGCGCTCATGGAAGGCCCGTCGCGCCTTGGGTCGTGCCGGTCTCTTGGAAGACCTTGAGGAGCCGCCGCGCGACCGCCATCTCGTGGACCTCGTCCGGCCCGTCGTAGATCCGCGCGGCCCGCGCGTCGCGGTAGAAGCGCGCAAGCGGCAGGTCGTCCGAGACCCCGAGCGCGCCGTGGACCTGGATCGCGCGGTCGACCACGCGGTGGAGCGCGTTTGCGACGAAGACCTTGAGCATCGCGATCTGCTGCCGAGAGTCCTCGCCGACCTCGAGCTTCCACGCCGCGTGCAGCACCATGAGGCGGGACACGTACAGGTCCGTCGCCGAATCGGACAGCATCCGCTGGATCGCCTGCTTTTCTGCGAGAGGGCCGCCGAAGGCGCTCCGCTCCAATGCCCTCTTTGCGGCAAGGTCGAGCGAGCGTTGCATGACGCCGATCCACCGCATCGCGTGCGCGATCCGGCCTCCCGCGAGGCGGGCCTGCGCGTGCTCGAGGCCGCGCCCTTCGGCGCCAAGGAGCTCGCCCCGCGCGCCGTCCAGCCGGACCTCGCAGTGCCCGCCCGGCGCGTGCGTCCCCATCACGGGGACGCGCCGCAGCACCTTCCACCCGGGGTCCTTCCCGTCGACGAGGAACAACGAGAACCGTTCGCCCGTGCGCGCGACCACGATCGCGAACGCGGCGCCGTCGGCCCCGGTGATGAACCATTTCTCGCCGTCGAGCCGCCAGCCGTCGCCGTCGGGCGTCGCGGTCGTCCGGATCCCGGACGGGTCCGCCCCGGCCACCTTCTCGGTCATCGCGAAGCAGGACCGGTGCCGCCCCTCGGCGAGGGGCGTAAGGAAACGCTTCTGTTGTTCGGCCGTGCCGAACGAGAGCAGCGTGAGCATGTTGCCCTCGTCCGGAGCGCTGCAGTTCAACGCGAGCGGCGCAAGCGGGGAGCGCCCGAGCTCCTGCGACACCATCGCCATCCCGAGGGGCCCGAGCCCGAGCCCGCCCCGTTCCTTCGGCATGTGCGGAAGAAACAGGCCCGCCCCTCGCGCCTTCGCGCGGAGCGCTTCGACGAGCTTCGGGACGACCTCGCCGTGCTCGTCGAGACCCGCGGACTCGTTCGGGAGCACCTCGCGGTCGACGAACAAGGCGACCCGGGCACGGATCCCCTCGATGTCGGCCGGGAGTCGAAAATCGACCAAGCGGAGCCGATATCCCCCCAAAGCCTTATAAAGCGAGGAGTGGACTTCGAACGGCGGGGCATGACGGGAACGACGGGAATGCGGGGGATGGGTGGGCGAGGCGTGCGCGGGCCCATCCTCGTTTGCTTCTTGCTCCTTGCACCCGCGCTTGCCGGATGCCTCGGAGCAAGCGACGACGCCGAACCCCTCTCCCGCGGCGAAGCCGCCGGCGAGCGGGAAGGGCTCGCCCCGTCGGTCTACGACACGATCGGAGACCGCAAGGTCCGCATCCACCGCGACGCGCAAGGGGTCCCCCACGTGTACGCGGACACCGAAGAGGCGCTGTTCTTCGGAGAAGGCTACGCGCAGGCGGAGGACCGCGCGTTCCAGATGGAGATCCTGCGCCGCGCCGCGAAGGGACGGCTCGCCGAGATCCTCGGGGAACCGATGCTCGGAAGCGACGTCGCGATGCGGCGCCAGCTCGCCTCGGAGCCCGAGCGGTGGGCGATCTTTTCCGCGCTTGCGGCCCGCGACCGGGACGCGCTCGCGGCGCACGCGGACGGCGTGAACGCGGGGCTTGCCGCGATCTTTGCCGACCCGCGCCGGACGCCGGTCGAGTTCGCGGGGCTTGCCGACCCGCCGAAGCCGTGGACCGTGACCGACACGCTCGCGATCCTCGAGCTCATGATGCAGACCTTCGCCGAGGACGGCGGCGACGAGGTCGCGAACGCGCACCTGCTCCTTGCGCTCGAACAGGAGTTCGGGCCCGCCGACGGCCGCCGCATGTTCGACGACCGCGTATGGTACGTCGATCCGGAATCGCCCCCGACGATCGACCCGGCCGACCTTTCCTACGAGTTCCCGCCGCCGCCTGCGGAGGTCCCGGCGGCTCAGCGCGCGCTCCTCTCGGACGGCGTACTCTCCGCCGGCGCCGAGGCGACGCGGGCCCACGAGGCGGCGTACGAAGCGCTCCGCGGGATCGGGGTCCCGATGTCGTGGGGCTCGAACGCGCTTCTCGTCTCGGGCCGCCTCACGGAATCCGGGCGGCCGATCCTCCTCGGCGGGCCGCAGACCGGCCTCTTCATCCCCTCGCTCCTGTGGGAGGTCGGCCTCCACGGGGCCGGCTTCGACGCGGTCGGCGTGATCCCGCCCGGGCTCCCGGGGATCGCGATCGGCCGCACGCGCCACGCGGCGTGGACGATCACGTCCGGCCAGAGCGACAACGTCGACACGTTCGTCGTCCTGCTCGACGAGTCCGGCACGAAGTACCGGCAGGGCGAATCGTGGGCGCCCTTGCGGAAACGCACCGAGACGTTCCTCGTGAACGGCGCCCCGCCGCGCGTCGAGGCCGTGGACCTCCTCGATACCCACTACGGGCCCGTCGTCGCCGTCTCGGACGACGGCCGCCACGCCATCGTCCGCGCGGCCGCGATCCACGACGGCCTCGAAGCGTCTGTGCTCTGCATCGCCCGACTCGGGACCGCGACGACGCTGCTCGAATTCTCCTCCTGCGTCCGCGAGCTTTCCGGGAACTTCAACTTCTACTGGGCCGACGACGGAGGCCACATCGCGTACTTCCACGTCGGGCGGTTCCCCGAACGCCGGGCGGGCTTCGACCCGCGCCTGCCCATCCCCGGCGACGGCACGGCGGACTGGACCGGATGGTACCCCGCGTCCCGCCTTCCCCGCATCGTGGACCCGCCCTCGGGCTGGCTTGCGAACTGGAACAACCTGCCGGCGAAGGGCTGGCCCTCCGGCGACTCGCGGAACGCGTTCGGCAAGATGCACCGCGTCGGAGGCCTCCAGCGGATCGCGGCCGCCGCGATCGCCGACGGGCCGCTGTCCGTCGCCGACGTCGAGGTCGTGAACCGGCGCGCGGCGACCTCGGACGTCTTCGCGTTCCATTTCGAGCCGATCCTTGCCGCGGCCGCGCCCGGCCCGGCCCGCGACGCGATCCTCGACTGGATCCGCGCCGGCGCCCCGATCGTCGACGCGGACGCCGACGGATCGATCGACCACGAAGGCGCCGCGTACTGGGAAGCGTTCCATGCGGCGCTCCATGATCGGATCCTCGCGGACGAGCTCGGGGAAGGCCTCCCCGAGGCGTTCTACGCGAAGGAGATCGTCGGCGCGAACGCCGACGGCCACGGTGGCGCCGGATACACGCTCCTTCTCCGGGCCCTCGAAGGCTCCACGCGGCACGACTGGGCCGACGACCGCTCCACGCCAGAGCGCGAGAGCGCGGCGCATCAACATCAAGAGGCGCTCTCCCGCGCTTCTCAGACGTTCGGTGAGCGCCTCGCGATGCCCCGCCACACGATGGTGGCACTCGGGGCGGCGACGCCGCCCACGTTCGACCGGATGAACCGCGGCTCGTACAACCAGGTGGTCGAGCTTTCGACGCCGCTTGCCGCCTGGAACGTCCTCCCGCCCGGGAATTCCGGGACGGTGACCGCCGCGATGGCCGGCGGCGCCGAAGAGAACCCACACCTTGCCGACCAGCTCGCGCTCTATACGGGATTCGCCTACAAGGTGATCCCGTTCACGATCCCCGAGGTCGAGGGCGCGGCCGAGGCGACGCTCGAGCTCGACGTCGTGCGGACCGCGGTCGTCCCGCTTGCGCCGCCCATCCCGCTCCCCGGGCCCGTGCCGGGGATCGGCGTCCTCGGCGAGCTCGGCACGTGACGTGTCCCGCCTCCTCCGTTGTGCCCCCCTTGGGTGACAAGGGTCCTTTCTAGGCCTCGTTTCCCGGTTGGGACCCCAGAGGCGGAAGGCATGGCGGGCCAGGCGACCGTAGTCATTGACAAGGAGAGGGTGGCGCGGATCCAGGAATATGGCCTCACGGAGTACGAGGCCCGCGCGTACCTTTCGCTCCTTGCGCTCGGCCCCTCGACCGCCCGGGAGGCGGCGAGCGTCTCGCGCGTGCCCCGCACGAAGATCTACTCCGTCCTCGACGACCTCCATGCAAAGCAGCTCGCCCGGATCGTGCCGGAGCGCCCGAAGCGCTACGAGGCCGTCCCGTTCGACGCCTACATCGCCGCCTTCGAGACCGAATACAAGAAGAAGCTCGCACGGATCCAGGAGGACCGCCGCCTCCTTGCGTCGATCGTGATGAACCCCGCCTTCAACCCGGCGCGCCCCGGCGGCTTCCAGGTCTTGAAGGGCCGGAAGAACGTCGTGAACCGGATGTTCGAGATGCTCGGCCGCGCCCGCGAGTCGATCGTCGAGATGGGGTCCGGGCCCGCCGGCGAGCGGATCCGCCACTTCCTCCCGATCCTCCGCGAGAAGCATCGCGAGAACGTCCGGATCCGGTCCCTGTTCCCGGTGACCGAGGACAACGCGGAGGCCCTTGCGGAGCTTTCCCTTCTCGCGGAGCTCCGGGACCGCCGCGGCGGGGGCGCCGCGAGCGTGCTCCTCGTGATCGACGGCGCCGAAGCGATGCTCTGCCACTTCATGCCGGACGACGAGCACCTCTACAAAGGCGAGGACGTCGCGATCTGGACCGACGACCCGGCGATCGTCCACGACATGCGCGCGACGTTCGACGCAAACTACGAGGTCGGCGTGGACCCGGCGCCCGCGCTCGCGGAGATGCTGCCCCCGACGAACCCGGTGGCGGCCCCCCTGTAGATATAGGGTGCGGCGGTGGCGCGCACCAACGCTTAAAGCGACCGCCGCGCTTCGCATTCCGGATGGGCGAGCCGGGCCTCCACTGCAAGGATTGCGTCTTCTGGTACGGCGCCGAGGACGACGAGTACGGTCCCTGCAGCATCAAGCACCAACGGGGCGACGCCCGGTTCGTCACGTACGGGTCCCATGGCTGCGACGAGAAAGAGGGCCAGTTCTCGAGGCGGTGAGATGGCGGCGTCGGTCCTCGTCCGCGCGATCGGACCGGAAGGGATCCCCGCGGCCGTCGCGCTCTTGAACCGCGAGGGATGGGCGTTCTCCGAGACGGACCTTATGCGGATCCGCGCCCTGGGCGTCCTATGGGGCGCGTTCGCGGACACCGGCCTCGTGGGCGTCACGTCCGCGATGCGGTTCGGCCCCGTGGGCTGGATCGGGAACGTGGTCGTCGACGCGCGCGAGCGCGGTCGCGGGGTCGGGACCCGGCTCGTCGCCCGCGCGGTCCAAGCGCTGGAATCGGACGGCGCGCGGTCGATCGGGCTCTACTCGATGCCGAAGGCGATCCCGCTCTACGAGCGGCTCGGGTTCCTCCGCCTCGATGAGGTCGTGAGCCTCCGCGGGACCCCGCGCGTCGCGGGGCCTCCTCGGCTCGCCGCACTTTGCGCGGACGACCTTTCCGAGGCGGTCGAGCTCGACGCCCGCGCCTTCGGCGCCGAGCGGGAACCGCTGGTGCGCCGGCTTGCCGCCGACTTCGCGGCATCTTCGTTCGTGCTCGTCGCGGGCGCGCACCTTGCCGGCTTCGCCGTTCTGAAGCTCGACCCGGCCGGCTCCGAGCTCGGGCCGGTCGTCGTGGATGGCTCGCGGCCGGACGCCGCACCGGCCCTTCTCGACGCGGCGCTCGGGGCCGCGGGCGGCGCCCCGGTCGAGGCGACGGTCTCCTCGGCGAACCCGGTCGCCGTAAAGCTCCTTTCGGAACGCGGCCTCGTCGCGTTTCGGACGACCTACCGGATGGTCCGGGGACCGATCCCGCCGGCGGACCACCGCTTGACGTTCGCGGCGGCCGGGATGGAGAAGGGCTGACATGGCGCTCATCGTCTACAACACGAAGACCAAACGCAAGGAGCCGTTCGAGACGCTCGAGCCCGGCGTCGTCCGGATGTACGTCTGCGGCCCCTCGGTCTACGATCTTGCCCACATCGGCCACGGGCGGTCGTACGTCGCGTACGACGTCGTCCGGCGCTACCTCGAATACCTGGGCTACCGGGTCCTCCACGTCCAGAACTACACCGACATCAGCGAGCGGATCTCGAACGAGGCGCGCGCCGCCGGCGTCGCCCCCGAGGAATTCGCGAACGGGCACATCGAGGCCTTCGACGAGGACATGGCGAGGCTCGCGGTGAAGCCGCCCCACCACCGCCCCCGCGCGTCCGAGTTCGTCCCCGCGATCGTCGACATCACCCGCGAGCTCCTCGACCGCGGGTACGCGTACGCGAAGGGGGGCGAGGTCTTCTTCGACGTCGCAAAGAAGCGCGACTTCGGCAAGGTCGCCGGGTTCCGCTTGGAGGACGTGGTCTGCGACGAGCCCGTGCCGGACGGCAAACGGAAGGACCCCTGCGACTTCGTGCTGTGGCGGGACGATCCGGCGTGGACGACGCGGTGGGCCTCTCCGTGGGGCGAGGGACGGCCGGGCTGGCACACGGAGTGCAGCGCGATGAGCCGGCGCTACCTCGGGCCCACGCTCGACATCCACGGCGGCGGACGCGACCTCATCTTCCCGCACCACGAATCGTCGACCGCGATCTCCGAGGCCGTGACGGGCCAGGAGTTCTGCCGGTACTACCTCCACAACGGGTTCGTGACCCTGAAGCGCACGAAGATGTCGAAGTCGATGGGGAACTTCGTGACCTTGAAGGAGCTCTACAAGACGAAGGACGCGGAGACGATCCGGTTCTTCCTCGTCCGAACGCACTACCGGGAACCGATCGAGTTCCACGACGCGGCCCTCGCGAAGGCCGCGGGCGAGCTCGACGAGATCCGGACCGCCGTGAAGGCGCTCCGCGGGATCGCCCCGAACGCGCAGCCGGGCCCGGTCCGGCTCCACGCGCTCCCGGAGTTCATCGCGTCCGCGCGGGCCCGGTTCTTGGGCGCGCTCGACGACGACTTCGACACGGGCCACGCGACGGAGTCCCTGATCTGGGCCGCGCGCTACGTGAACGCGACGAAGGGACTCGACGTAACGAGCGCGGCCGCGGCCCTCGACTTCTTCGCCGAGGCCGGGCGGATCCTCGGCGTCCTGTGGGACCTCGGCGGTCGCTCAGAGCCGGCGCCGGCGTAGGAACGCCGCGAGCGCCCCGACCGCAAGGACGAGGATGGCCGTCCCGAAGCCCGGAAGGCGCGGGGTGTCCTCGGCGACCGGCGCGACGTCGAACGTGGGCACGTCGTCCCGGAGCGTGGCCCCGGAGGCGGTCACGACCTCGACCTCGCCGCCGAACCGGCCCGTGGAGTCCGGCCGGAACGTGCCGCGCCATAGGCCGTCCGCGCTCGGCCGGAGCGTGACCTCTTCGACCTGTTGCCCTTCCCTCGTCACGAACCACGTGACCTCGCGGGCGCCGCCCACGAGCTCGACGGACACTTCGACCGGCGCGCCGGGCGCGACGGCGTCGCGGCCCGCGATCGGCTCCGAAAGCAGAAGGAACACGGTCGGCCCGGCCGCGTCGTCCGTCGCGGGAGGGGCCTCGGTCGAGGTCCGTTCCAGCGGGTCGGAGGCGGTCCGCGCGGCCTCGACGGGCACGTCGAAGCGCAGGGTGCGGCTCCGGCCGACCTCGTCCGTGACGGTGACCGCGACCGTGAACGTGCCGGCGCGGGGGAACGCATGCTCGGCCACGGCGCCCGACCCGGTGGTCCCGTCGCCGAAGTCCCATGCGATCCGGGCGAGGCCGCCGTCGTCCGTGGACCCCCGAGCGTCGAAGCCCACGGCGACGCCCACGGTCCCGACGCGGACGGAGCGGGACGCGCGCGCGACGGGCGCCTCGCGGTCGATTCCGATGAATTCGACGAGGGTCCGCCGGTTCCCGGAGGCGTCCGTGAGCTCGACCTCGAGCCGGAACACGCCGCCCTGCTCGAGGACGAACGGGCCCGAGACGGTCCGGAAGGAGGAGCAGAGGTCGCCGTCGCAGACCCGGTATCGGGCGGAGACCGCGCCGGCCCGCTCGTCCTCCGCCTCGACCGCGACGGTGGCGATGTCGGCGAACCAGCCGCCGCCCCCTTCGCCCGTGACGACGATGCGCCCGGTCGGCGCGACGCGGTCCGCTTCGGCCGCCGCGGCACCGACGGGTGTCGCGACGCCGGCGGACGCGGCGGTCGACGACGAGGAGGCGGATCGGGATTCCGACGAGGGGCCCGCCGGGGCGGCGCCCCCGACGGACTCGGCGAGCCGGAGCGTGAGGATCCGCGTGGGCTCCGAGTTCTCGGCCCAGTCGACCGAGCCGAACTCGACGCGGTAGAGGCCGTCCGCCCAAAGGACGATCTCCGGCTCGGAGCCTCGGGCGTAGTATTCGACGCCGTCCCGCGTCACCCGGTGGAACGTCTGCCGGAGGCCGGACCCGGAGTCCGACGCCCGGAAGCGGAGCGCCACCGGCGGGTCGAGAGGCGCATCCGCGCGGCGGGGGTCGCCGAGCGGAATCACCTCGACGGTCGTGCGGGGCGGAGTCCGGTCGGGCTCGGCCCGCGGGGTCGGGGGCGGCGGCGGGGGCGTCGAGATGATGACCGCGAACGAGGAGAACCCGGTGAGGACGGCCCGGTACTCGAACGCATCCTCTTCGGGCAGGGCGCCAAGGAGGGTCGCGGGGACGTCGGAGCGGACACGGCGCCCTTCCGAGTACTCGACGAGGCGCACGCGTCCCGGATCGACCCCGGCCGCGCGAACGAGCGCCGCGGGCACCCGGAAGTCGATCGAGACCTCGGCGAGGAGCCGGTTCAGGTCCGCTTCGCCGAGCGCGCGTCCGTCCGTGGAGGCCCCGATCGTGAGAAACAGCGCGGGCACCTCGATCGTCTCCGCGCCCGCGATGAGGGCGGCGAGGTCGCCGGCGTCCACCTCTTCCGGCGTCACGTCGAGGCTGCCGCCTTGCGCCTCGACCGCGATCGCCGTGTTCGTCGCGGACGATTCGAAGCGGACCGAGGCACCCGCGATCGCGGCGCCCGGCGCCGGACCCGCCGTAAGGAGGATCGTCGCGTCCGAGGCGACCTCGGCAAGGCCCGCGACGAGCGAGGCGGACTCGACGCCGCGGACCGTCTCGGAGCGGACCGAGGCGGAGACCTCGCGCGTCTCGCCGGCGGCGACGCGCTCGACCACGATCGTCACGAGCGCGGTGCCTACGGCGTCTCCGGCCCGCGCGGTAACGTGCACGACGCCCGGCTCGGCGCCCGCGACGAACGCGCCGGTCCCGGTATCGATGGTGCCGGGTCCGGAGACGGACCAGACGGTCCCCGAGACCGGGACGAGGTTGTTCCGGACGTCGCGCCCCGCGGCGGCAAACTGCAGCGCCCCGCCGGGCCCGACCGCCGCGGCGTCCGGCGACACCGCGAGCACCGACAGCGCCCCCGCGACGACGGTGACGGAGACGCGCGCCTCGACCGCGCCCACCCGGGCGACGACCTCGGTCGTGCCGATCCGCGTCGGCGCGAAGACCCCGGTCCGGGAGATGAACCCGACGGACACGTTCGAGACCGAGTAGGCGACCTCGACGCCGGCGACGACCGCTCCGTCGCGGTCGAGCGGGGTCGCCACGAACGATTCCGTCCGGTCCGCCGGCACCGTCGCGCCCGCGGGCGAAAGGACGATGGCCGTCACCGCGGAGGCTTGGGATTCGACCGTGACGGTGGCGGTCCCGCTGAGTCCCGCGACGAGGTCCCGCGCCCGGACCGTGGTCGTTCCCACTGCGGACGCCCGGAACCGGCCGCCCGCGTCGACCTCGCCCACCGCGCCGTCGCCGACCGACCACGAGAACGTCGAGCCGGGGATCGTGTTGCCGTTCGCGTCCTCCGTCCGCGCCGTGAATGGGACGCTCCGTCCCGGCAGGACCTTTGCGGCGGACGGTGAGACGACGACGCGGGCGGGCTCGCCCGGCGCAACAAGGATCGTGGCGCGGGCCTCGAGCGTCCCGGACCGCGCGAGGATCTCGACGGGCCCCGTCCCGAGCGGCACGAAGAGGCCGTCCTCGTCGATCGTCCCGCTCCCGGCGGCGACCTCGTACGTGACCGTATCGTCGGTCGGTTCGTCGAAGGCGTCGTAGGGGACCGCTTCGAACGCGACGGGCGTGTCGGCGTCGGTCGCGGTCGGGGGGTCCTCGAAGTCGAGCCGGATCGCCTTTCCGGGGATCGCGGTCCGGAACGAACGCTCGTCGGAGGCTTGGAGGCCGGCCGAGTCGCGGACGCGGACCGACAGCGCGTGGTCGCCCTCCTTCTCGAACGACAGCGCATCGCCGGAGGCGCAGGGCCCGAAGGCGCCTCCGTCGAGGCTGCACTCGATCGCGGCAAGCGGCGTGCCGGTGCCGTCCGCGACGAACGTCGCCTCCACGTCCGGTCCCGGCACGAGATCGTCGTCCTCCGCGGGATACGTGATCGTGACCGTCGGAAGGATCGTGTCGACAACGAACGTGCGCGTTCGGACCGTCTCGTGCAGGGCGCGGTCGGTCGCGACGAGCCGCGCCTGGTGGGCCCCTTCGGAGACGCCGGTGAACGTGTGCCCGCTCGTCGACGCGCACGGCACGGCCGCGCCTGCGTCGAGCGCGCACGTGAGCGCGGCAAGGTTCGCTTCCGCGAGGGCGAAGGATACGACGACGGTCCCGCTCGCAAGGTATGCGCCTTCGAGCGGCGTCGCGATCGTGAGCGAGGGCGGATTCGTGTCGACGACGAAGCCCCGCGTGCGCGTCGTCTCGTGGCCCGCGTCGTCCCGGGCGACGACGGTGGCGACGTGCGCCCCGTCCGGGACGCCCGCGAACGTGTGCGCTTCGTCCGAGGCGCAGGCGGCGGCGCCCGCGGCGTCGAGCGCGCAGGTGAGCGTGTCCGGGTTCGCCTCGACGAGGTCGATGTCGAGGACGACCGTGGGGCTCGCAAGGAACGCGCCCTCGGCCGGGGCCGCGAGCGCCAGCGAGGGAGCCACCGTGTCGAGCACGAACGACGAGGTATCGTTCGCGGCGCGGCCCGCCCGGTCCGTATGCACGACCCTCGCGACGTGGGGGCCATCGGTCCCCACGACCGGCGTCCACGAGGGCGAGGCGCACGGGGTCTGCGCCACGCCGTCGAGGAGGCAGGCGGTCGTCCCGGGGTTCGTCTCGAGCACCTCGAAGGCGAGCGGCGGGACGGTGGCGAGGACGGCGCCGGCAAGATCCGCAAGGGTCACGATCGGATCCGTGAGGTCGAGCGTGAAGGAGGTGGAGGCGGACCCGGCCCGGCCCGCCGCATCCGTGTGCCGGACCTCGACGGTGTGCAAGGTCTCGGTCGTCGCCGGCGGGGTCCACGGGCTCGTGCAGGAGACCGAGGCGTCCCCGTCCAGCGCGCAGGCGGAGGTCGACGGGTTGTCGTCCGCCACCGAGAAGGAGATTACAGGCGCCGCGGGGGCGAACGCGGCGACCGGGTCGATCGTGACGATCGGCGCGGTAAGGTCGATGCGGAACGAGATCGAGGCGCTGCCCGTCCGTCCGGAGAAGTCCGACGCGTTCACGCGGAACGAGTGCGCGCCCTCGGGGAGGCCCGATACCGTGTGCCGGTCGAGGGCGTCGCAGGAAGCGGGGCCGGTCGAATCGAGGTCGCACGTGATCCCCGCGAGGTTCGCCTCGGTGACGTTGAAGCGGATCGTGCGCGTCGTCGCCGGGATCGTGCCGACGGCGTCCACCACGACGACGGGGTCGACGAGGTCGACCGTGATCGACGCCTCGAAGGCCTTCGCCGGGTCCTCGCGGGTCCCCGCGCCGTCCGTCGCGATCGAGAAGAAGGAGAAGGTGGTCCCGGGTGTCGCGGGGGCCAAGGCCCCGGCCGGGAACGTTGCGGACGTGGCGCTCGTCCCCGAGAGCCACGTCCACGTGGTCCCGTTCCCCGAAGACCGGACGCGGACCTCGAAGGTCGCGACGCCCGAGGTGTCGTCGGTGCCGGACGGGAACGGGTCCGAACCTTGCCACGAGACCGGCACGGCGCCGGTCGCGTTCCACGCCGGAAGCGGGCGGACGAACGAGAACGGGCTCGAGCGGTCGAGAATCACCCGTGTGTCGACCGCGGTCCCGTTCACCGTCGTCCCCGTCTCGGGCCCGGGGGCGGACTCGACGTTTCCCGCCTGGTCGACGAGGACCGCATAGAACCCCCAGCCTCCTTCGGGGTCCGACGGAGCGAACGTCCAAGCGGCCGCGCCGTCGTGGTCGGGTTCGGCGAGGATGCGGACGGGCCCGCGCGGCGGCACTACGTAGATCGTCGCGTTCTGGAGGTCCGCGTGCCGCGTGTTGCAGAACCGGGCGTCCTGCGGCAGAAGGTCGGTGCGGCAGTCGAGGAACGGATACGAAAGGGCGACCGAGGTCGTGGAGCAGCAGGCCGGCGCCGTCACGCCGCTTGCCGGCGCGACGTCGTCCGCGGCGTACCGGACGGCGGCCGAGCCCCGGTCGACCCCGACGCCGCCGAACCGGAGCGTCGCTCCCATGAGGCTCAAGAGGTACGGTTCAAGATGCGCGAGCGGGTCGCGGTCGCCGGTCGAGTCCGCGATGAAGTCGAACGTCTCGACCGCGGCCTCGGATTCGAGCCCCTCGGCGCCGTCGATGCCGCCGCAGCCTTCTGCGACGGCCTTCTTCTTCGTGGGCGCGGCGTCGTCCGGGCATCCGGTGCCGTGGGTGCCGGACGCGAGCGGAAAAAAAGTGGGGAGAAGGAGGAGCAGGAGAAGAGCCCACGCTGCCCGTGGACCCTTCCCGCCGCGCGTTCTCCTTCGGACCGTCATGTACGGTTCACGTCATCATGTCTCGATCACGGCGCATCCGCCACCCGTCGGGACGTTGAACGTCGTGTTCGCAAGGAAACAGGCCGACTTCGCGTTCTTTCGCGTGTTGTTCTGGAGCGCGATGACCGCGGTGAGCGCGCCGCTCGTGAGGATCGTCTTCCCGATCGACCCGTCCCGGCAGGGTGCGCCTGTGTTCGCCGTCATGTATCCCGTGTCGTTGTTGCAGACCGCCTGCGCCGCTTGCCCGGCGAGCGTGATGAACAGCGACGCATTCTTCGTGACGTTGTCCACGCCCTGGCCCTGCTGGCTGGAGATCCGGCCGACCTCGTTGCTCACGTTCTGGAACCCCTTCACGCCGTTCCCGGCGGTCCGGCCCGCAAACGAGACCGGCTCGAAGATCGTGACGTTCTGGACGTAGTTCGAGGCGTTCCCGACCTGGTCCGGGTCGCTCGTGAAATTCGTCACGTTGCCCGAGACGTTCCCGGTCGTGTTCTCGTTCGTGCGCGTCTGGGCGACGACGAAGTCGTTCGCGGTCCCGACGACGACGTCCTGGGGGGCCGCCGCCGTGAAGCCCGCCACCGCATTCAAAACCAACAACGCTGTACAAAGTCTGACACTCGCCTTCATGGAAGAAACCTCCCGGTTTTCCCAAAACGACAAGCCGTGAGCCACGATTATATGTTTCGTCTGTAGACGAATTCGAAACGCGGACCGGTAGGCCTTGCGGTGGAGATTTCCTAGAAAAATA
>JBQTJL010000264.1:0-4783 GCA_052387135.1 Methanobacteriota archaeon
GTGGGCGCCGGGCGAGTGGAACATGCCCGGGGCGGGCCCCGGCGCGTATGCGGTGCGCGCGATGGTCATGCGCGCGCGCCGACGACGCTCGGCGCGCGCGGCGGGAGCCGTCCGTACGTATCGGAGGGCAAAGGCGACGGCCGCGCCGAACTCGACGCCTTGCAGGATCGGCAACACGACCGTGTTGCGGGCGTACGCGGCCGCGCCCGGAACGACGGCGCCTGCATCCGCGAGGGTCGACGGAAGGGCGAAGGCGCCCGCGAGGAGGGCGACCGCGACCCAACCCGCCGCGCCCGGGCGCGCGTGGTAGCGCACGAGCATCAGGAAGGCCGCCGTGGCTCCTGCGAAGGCGACGGCCTCCGCCGCCGTCGTGAGCGGCTTCCACGAGACGTCGTCCGCGACGAGGTTGTACGCGACGAAACCGTAGCCGAAGAGGATGGCGAACGCCGCGAGCGCGCGGTTCGCGGGCGTGGCCGGGCCCCAACGCCAGACGGCTAGCCCAAGCGCCATGAATGCGAGCGCGCTGCCGCCGGCGTAGAGCGCGCCGGGCGAAAGGTCGAGCATCAGGCCGTCCCCCTCGCCGCGCCCACGTCCCGCTCGACCGCCGCCGCGGCTCCGTCCGCGATCCCGAGCCTTCGCCGGAGCCCCGCGAGCACGGTCCGGTCCTTCTCGGTGAGCGCCCCGTCGGAGAGCATCTCCTCGACCGCGCCCTTGTACACCTCGAGCTTCCGGAACGCGACGTACTCGTGGTCGTCGCGGACGTGCGGCATCGCGGCGTCGGCGACGCGGTTCGCCGCGCCCTCAAGGGGGCGGATCGCAAGGAGGAGCGCGCCGGCGGCGACGCCGCCGAGGAGCCATCCGTATTCGTCCGCGAGGAAGTTCTGGACCGCCTCGGCGACCACGAAGAACACGCCCACGAAAACGGCGACGAGGGTGCCGCGGCGGAGCGTCCACTTGATCTTCAGGTCGATGTCGAAGAGCTGAGTGCGGAGGATGCCGTACGAGAGCGCGACGAGGAAGCACGCGCCGGCGACGGCGTGGTAGAGGAGCGAGACCTTGACCTCCCAAGCCGGCGGCGCGATCCCTTCGCGGATGAGGTCGTTGAGGTGGAGGCGCAGGCCGTAGAGGCCGGACGCGAAGATGACGTCGTGGGCCACAGCGCCCGCGGCGTAGGCCGCAAGCTGCTTGCGCGCGGGCGTCCCTCGCGGCGCGCGCAGGAACGCGTGGACGGTGGCGACGACGACGAAGCCCATCGCAAAGGTCCAGAACCGGGCCCAGGTCTCCCACTCCGGAGCGAAGACCGCGCGGTACGCCGTGTACGGGGGGAACGGGACGATGCGCTCGACGACGCGTTCGGGGCCAAGGATCCAATAGAGCGGAAGCAGGAACGCGGCTCCGACAAGGACCGCGTCCGCGACGCGGCCGCGGAACGGCGCGACGAGCGGCGTGTCGAACGTCGCGACGAACCGAAGGTGGGCAAGCAACGTCGCGGTCCAGAACGCCGTGAACGTGACGCTCCACGCGTACGCGGACGTCGCGTCATCGGCGGCGAAGACGGCCGCGACGCCGACGAACGTCGCGGCCCAGAGCGCCATCCAGACGGCGAGCCGGCGGTTCTGGCGGCCGTGCGGGCGCGTCGCGTACACGATCCAGGCCATCACGGCGTACGCGACCGCCGTGAGGAAGACCGGCGCTGCGTAGGGATTGGGGTCGATCAACGGCCCGCCTCCGAGTGCGGCCCGATGTCCGGCCGGTCAGAGACCGGCTCGCGCGACGAGCGCCGGCACGCCGGAAAGGCCCGTCGCCCGATCTCCCCCGAGGGCCCGCGCGGCGGCGGCGAGCAGGCGCTTGTCCTCCGTGACGAAGACGGTCGAGTCGTCTCTTCCGGCGAGCTCGAGATAGCTTGCATCGTAGAACCTGAGGGAATGCCGAGCGGCAAGCGCGCCCGTGCGGGCCCGGCCCGCCTCGTCGGTCGGCACGAGGTCGATGCCGGCAAGAAGGAGTTCGAGCGCAGCGGACCGCTCTTCAGGCGAGGCCCCGAACAGGGCGGCCTTCCGCCCATGCACCACGCTTCCGAGTTCCCACGCAAGGAGCGCCGGAGCGGTCGAGGCGAACCGCTCCTGGAGGAGCGTGTATCGCCCAAAATCGTCGCCGGGGCTTGCTGCGTCGAGGACCGCGGACGCGTCCACCACGACCCCGTCAGGCACGCTCGTTCTCCCTCAACCGGCGGATCTCCTCGGCGCCATCGACGCGGGGAAGGCCGAGCTTCGCGAGCTTCCGGCGGGCCTCGTGCGCCTTGAGGCGGCGGACCTCGGCCTCGAACGCGCGCTTCGCCACCTCGTTCGGGTTCTCGCCGAGGGCCTCGACGTAGGCGACGACGTCGTCGTCTTCCCGGAACTGCACCCTTGTCACAATAATGTATCCACCTATGGATACAAAAAGCGTTGGCCATCGGCCGGATCATGCCCGACGCTTCGATAGAAACCCTTATCCGACTCGTGTTACAATGGCACAGTAGCATGAAGACGGTTTCGTTCGACGATGAGGCGTACAACCTTCTCAAGGGGGCGAAGATCGGTCCGGACGAGTCGTTTAGCGACGTCGTGAAGCGGCACTTCGGCGTGCGGCGATCCCTTGCCGATTCGTTCGGGGGCTGGAAGGACGCCGGGCCCGACGTGATGGAGCGTCTCAAGCGGGAACGCGTCGAGACGTTCGGCACCACGGGGGACTGAGTCTGCTCGTCCTCGACACGAGCGTCCTCGTCGAGCACCTCCACGGAAACGAGCGGGTCCGCCGCTTCCTCGAGACGGAGGCCCGACGGGGTCCCCTCCTCGTTCCATCGCTCGCCGCCTGGGAGCTGTGGAAGGGCGCCGGCTCGGCCCGTGACCGCGAGGCGGTCGACACGTTGCTTGCCGCGCTCGAGACCGACCCGTTCCATGCCTCCATGGCGCGAATCGCCGGGGACCTCCATCGGGGCGCCCAGGCAAAGGGCCGGACGCGCGCGGCCTTCGACCTCCTCATCGCAAGCCACGCGCTCTATCACGGGTGCCCCCTTGCGACCGCGGACCGGGACTACGACTCGGTGGAGGGCGTCACCGTGATCCGGGCGCCACGCTGAAGGCGTCAAGCCCGCGCCTCCCGCTCGACCTCGTCCCGGATCTCGTACGCGCGCCGCACCGGGATCCCGATGCGCTCCGCGAGCTCCGCGAGGTGGATCTCCTCTTCGCGCGTAAGGCGGCGGTCGCGGAGGGCGAAGCGGACTTGGCGACGATAGATGTCCTCGTCGGCCGCGGGTCGCGGGCCGTAGGCCGCCGGCGGCCCACCGCCTACGGCCGACGGCCCACCGGGCAACGGCACCGCGGCCGACGCGATGCGATCCGCGACCTTCTGGAGCGGTGCGATCGCGAACACGAGCGCGCCCGCCGCGACGATCCCGGCGTAGGGCCCCATCGAGGTCCCCGCGAAGAACTGCTGCGCGCCCTCGGAGACGACGAAGAAGACCGCGATGAAGATCGCCGCGACGGTCGACTTGGAGATCGCGAACCGCACCTTCACGTCGATGCCGAGCATCTGGTGGCGGAGCACCGCGTAGGCGAGGACGGCTTCGCCGATGATGCGGGAGAGCCCCGGGAGGCCCGAGTCGCCGACGGCGGCGTCACCGAACGCGCGGGCCGCAAGATAGCCCAACGGGAATCCGGCGAGGACCGCGAGCGGAAGCCATCCGCGCCCGAGCCGCGCCCGGTCGCTCTCGCGCCCGTGCCCGGCAAGGAGGAAGGCGAGGACGCCGAAGGCGGCGAGATAGCCCGCTCCGGCGAGGCGGAAGAACGACTCGAACGAGCCGTGGAACGCGCCGCCGACGATGAACGGGGGGTAGATCGCGAGCCCCGTCGTGAGGAGCTGCAACGACCGCGTTTCACCGAGGTCGAAGGACGCGGTCGGCAGCCGGGACCGCGTCGCAAGGGCGACGAGGAAGAAGTAGACCGCCGCGAGCGCGACGTTCACCGCCAGGACCTCGATGTACGCGAGCGCGCGGAGTCCGGAGGAGTACCCGTCGAGGAGCGGCGACGCGATCATCGCTTCGCGGTGGGTCGCGATCACGGAGACGGTCCACACGGCAAGACCCGATGCAAGGAGCGTCGGCAGCGCAAGCACGCGGCGGTCCGGCCCGCGAAGAGGCGAGGGGAACACGACCGCGAGCAAGACGAGCGAGGTGGCGGCGACGAGCGCGCCCGTGATCGCAAGGAACAAGAGGACGAGTTGGGGGCCTGGGCGTTCGGGCCCGGCGAGGATCGCGCCGTTCACCGCGAGGAACCGCAATCCGTATCCCAGGCCGAACAGTGCGAACAAAGTGTTCGCGCGCCGCCGCGGTCGGATCGAGCCGACGAACGCCCCCATCGCCATGAGGACCAAGCCGCTCGCCGCGTTCAGGGCCGTCCCGATATCCATCAGCGCGCCTCCCGCTCGAGGGCCTCGCGGACGTCGAGCGCGTCGGCGGCGCCGATCCCCAGTTCCTGCGCAAGGCGCGCGAGGGTGCGCTCGTCCTCGCGCGAGAACCGGCCGTCCGCAAGGAGCCGGCGCGCCGTCGCCCGGTAGACGTCGAGCTTCGACGCCCGGCCCCCGCTACCCGCTTCCCGCATCCCGCTCCCGGGCTGCGGAACGGCAGCGTTCGCGATGCGGTCCGCGACCTTCTGGAGCGGCGCGAGCGCGAAGACGAGGAGCCCCGCCGCGACGACGCCGATCCACGGGTTCTCGCGTCCGAAGAGGACCTGCGTGCCTTCGCTTG
>JBQTJL010000265.1:0-1649 GCA_052387135.1 Methanobacteriota archaeon
GAGAGCGCGGGCGGCGACGTAAAGTGCACGGTCGGTGCCTGGTTCTGGAGGCTGAACGCGTACGGGCGCGAGGGGTCCGCGGCGTCGGGTCCGGCCGAGACCTGGTTCCCGAGCGTGTCGTTTGCGAGGAGGAAGTACCGGATGCGGCTTGCCCCTTCGGGCGGCGTCACGTTCGTCGTCCAGAGGTCGGAGTCGCCTTGGCGGGAGAGGGCCTGCACGAGCGCGCGGTTTGCGTCGTCGAGGAAGTAGCGGATCGAGACGCCGCCGACACCGACACGGTCGGTCGCCGTGACCGCGACCGGGATCCGCCCTTGGCTGTCGACGCCGCGGGGCGTATGGAGGATGCTCGGCGCCTCGGCGTCCCGGTAGACCTGGAACGTGCGGGTGTCGCTCGACAGTCCCACCCGGTCGACGGCGGTCGCGGTGATCGTGTAGAGGCCGTCCGGCTCGCGGGCGAAGTTCGTGAGCGACGAGAGCGTGAAGCTCGTGCTGTCGCCGTCCGAGTCAACGTCGTCGACGCGCGCGCCGTCGTCGCGCAGGATCCGGTACGTGATCTTGCCCACGCCGGAGCCCGCGAGGGCGCCGGAGCCGTCGGAGGCGGAGAGGACGAGGAGCGGGTTGCCGCTCACGTTGAAGACGGTCGCGCCCGAGGGAGGGAAGCGGGGCTCCCGCACGGCGAACGTGAGCGTCGGGGCGTCCTCGTCGACGCGGAAGGACCACGAGAGCGAGGACGCCTCGCCGACCGTGTCCGTCGCGGCGAGGGTCGCGGTGACCTCGGCGCGGTTCGGGAACGCGCTGCCGCCCGTGTGGTTGTACGTGATCCGGATCCCGTTCGCGATCGCGGTGACGACGAGCCGGCCGGTCGTGTTCGTGGACCCGACCTCCGGGATCGTCGCGGTCACGTTCACGCCGCCGCCGGCAAGGCGTAGCTCGACCGTGCTCCGGTCGAGGTTGCGGTCGACGATGTCGACGCTTACCACGGGCCGGCCCCGCGCGAACGTGCCCGCCGCGGGAATCTCGTTCACGAGCCGCGGCGGGAGGTTCAAGAGGACATCGATCTGGGTCGAGGAGTTCTCGGAGGGGTTCCCGAGCCCGTCGAACGCCTGGACGCGGATCGTGAACGAGCCGGCGGTCGTGAAGTTCACGGTGCCGCCGTACGTGTCGTTCTCGATCTTCACGAGGTCCTTCGTCTGGATCTGGGTGCCGTTCGGGGCGTGGATCCGGGCCTCGACGCGGGCGACCTTGCCGACGTCGGTCGCGTTCACGGTGATGTTCACGGCCTCGTGGATCTCGACCGTGCGGTTCCCGGAGACGGCGCCCGCCGCGCGAAGGCCCGAGACCACGGGGGCGGCGGTGTCGTTCACTTCGAGGAAGATCGGCCCGAGCACCGCGACGTGGTTTGCCGGGTCGAAGTCGCCGAGCGTGTCGTTTGCGAGGAACCGGAGCGTGAGGTTGCAGGCGACGCGGGTGTCGTTCAAGTCGCCGCAGAGGAGGGCCTCGCCGGCCTCGAGCGACACGCCCCACGTTCCGTTGTTGCGGTCGACGCCGGTCGTGCCCGGGCCCGCGATGCGGGAGAGCGTCACGTTCTTCGGTCCGGGTCCGCCCGCGGGCGAGTTCCGCGTGATGTTCAAGACGACGGACTTCACGAA
>JBQTJL010000266.1:0-9166 GCA_052387135.1 Methanobacteriota archaeon
TCGCAAGGGCCCTCGCCATCATTGCTCCACGCGACACGCGCCAGCGGAACATCCACATTTACGATGCCCTGAAAGAGTTCGCTTTCCACCGCGCATTCGAAGCTCACCTCCAGGACTCCGACGAGCCTCGCACGTGGCTTGGCGCCGCTGCCTTCCTCAATCTACCGCGCCATGATGCCGATCTGCTGGAATCACGGCTCTTGCATCTCAGGCAGAACATCATGGCCGCTCGTCAGTTCATGGAGGAGACGGGCCGTGCCGACTTGCGGCGAGGAGATGCAACTAGCGACCGGACCATCACCCGTGAACGCCTGACCAAGCTGGAGCAATTCCTCACCCTTCTCGAGGAGAGGTTCCGGCCCCAGTTCGAGGCAATCAGGGCCAAGAGGTGATGCCGTCCAGTGCTCCCCGGCACGGCTTCCGATGCGCCGTGATCATGTCATGATTGCACGCCGTCTGCTTCAAACCGACCGCGGGATCCTTGGATGTATTCGTCGTTCGGCTCGATTGAAACCCACCGTCGCTTGAGGCGTTCGGCAACGGCGCCAGTAGTATTGCTGCCCGCGAAGGGATCCATTACAAGGTTGCGTGGCTCTGTCAGAAAGCGGATGAAGAAATCCGCCAGACCTGAGTGCATTCGAGCCGGATGGGGCTGGAGTCCGTTCTGCCGGCAGTATTTCAGGTAGTCATCCGACGCCGCTGTATTAGAGAATTCCAAGACATTTGACGGAATTGCGCCTCCGTTGTTCTTGAAGAAGGACTCGGCACCGATGTGGTGCTCAGATGGGCGCGGGCCTGCGTTGTACTTCTTGGTTTCCAGGAGGCGTTTCATTGATTCGCTGTAGGGAACGAGCACTGCACGATTGTCGGCCTTAGGTCGCGGGGTCGGAGCCATCCACCAAACGTGCGTATAGGCATCCTTCAAACGAATCCTCTCAACGTTAACCCATTGAGCCGGTGATGGAAGCCGGGCTCGGTTAAAACACACAAACTGTTGGCAAAGAGAGAAGCTCCCTGCCTTGCGGAACGCAAGCAATGCCTCAAGGGCAAGCGGCGACATCACAGGCGCCCCCGGTTCCCACGCGTTTCCGAGCTCTATTACAATGGAGCCATCGGGCCTGAGGTATTCTCGGAATGAATCGGCAAAAGACGCCAACCATTCGACGTATTTTTCTCCCGTCTCATTACCGTACTTCTTCTTCCTGTTGAGCGGAAACGGCGGGGAGGTGAATATAAGCTGCGCCTTGCCTTTGTATTCATTGAGCAGATCCGACGCAAGGGCGCGTTCTGCCCGCCCCTTAATCAGGACGCCACGGCCAGTCTGAAATGCAACTTCAGGGGCACTCTGGCTGTCGGCCGAGCTGCCTTGGAGGGAGGCGTTGCTTCGCGGCATCAGGTCACCCCGTCCTCCGAATCCAAAGTTCAAGAGCTTCGCCGAAGGCTTCGCTGATGTTTCCTTTTCCCACACCCTTACGGCGAGCGACCGCTTCGCGGAACCGGTCATCGAGATCCTTGCTCAGAACGACCGTTCGGCGCACTGTTTCGCCCACAGTTCACATATGCACACAGGTGTATAAGTGCTTATCTACTGTGCGCTGGGATCGCTCGTCGAGCCCGTCCGTGTAACTTCTCATTCAGGGGTTTTTCCGCTGAACGGAAATGCGGCCCGCCGGCTTATAAACTGTAGGTCCCGCATTTGCCAAGCGACGGCTTCCCCGTATAAAAGGCGGTCACGTTCACCCACCCCCTGAGCGGCGTTATGTGGACGTCCGCATAATCATGCCATATATGACGGAAGCATGGCGCGTGCCGTTCGCCCGGTTCCTGAAGAGGCACGGGACAGTCGAGCCCGGCCAGGCCCGCCAATACCTCTATTGGGTGGGCCGATACCTCTCCTCGGCCCCGCCGGACGGGGCGGCGTCCCCCAGCGCATCACGGTTCCTCAACGAGCTTGGCCGGGCCGAGGAGCCGGAGCACGTCCGCCAGGCGGAGGGGGCCATCAAGCTCTACTCGTTCTTCCAGGAACGCAGGCCGGCCGTGCCGACGCCGATTTCGGGCAGTACTGCGGCGCCGGAATGGCAGGTGTTGGTCCGCGAGATGACACGCCTCGCCCGCCTGAAGCACCTGAGCCTCCGAACTGAGAAATCCTACCTGGGTTGGCTTGAGCGGTTCCGGGCCTTCACGGGGGAACCGTCGCCCGCCGCCTTGACGCCGCGGCACGTCGAGCAGTTCCTTTCCCATCTGGCCGTGGAGAAGAAGGTCGCGGCCTCCACACAGAACCAGGCGTTCAGCGCCCTCCTGTTCCTCTACCGGCACGTCCTGGACCAGGACCTTGGCGACATGAGCAGCACGGTGCGGGCCCGGGAGAAGCGCCGGCTGCCCGTCGTGCTCTCGCAAACGGAAGTGCGCAACGTGTTCGCCAAACTGCCGGATCCTTACGCCTTGATGGCCCGCATGATCTACGGCGCCGGCCTGCGCCTCCAAGAGTGCCTGGAGCTTCGCGTCAAGGACGTGGACTTCGAGCGCGGCCTATTGACGGTTCGCGCCGGCAAGGGCGACAAGGACCGCCAGACGGTGCTGCCGCAGTCGCTTCGCCACGCTTGGGTCCCGCACTTGGAGGCGGTGAGGCGCCGCCACGAGCAGGACCGCGCGCAGGGCCTGCCGGGCGTCGCTTTGCCGGCGGCGCTCGAACGCAAGTACCCCAACGCCGGCAAGGAGTGGGCCTGGTTCTGGGCGTTTCCCGCCGCTGACGTGTCCACGGATCCGCGGACGGGCGTCGTCCGGCGCCACCATCAGCACCCGAGCGCGTTCCAGAAGCGCTTCCACGACGCCGTCCGGGCTACCGGAATCTCCAAGCCCGCGACCATCCACACCCTGCGCCACAGCTTCGCCACGCACTTGCTGGAGGCCGGAACCGACATCCGCACGATCCAGGAACTCCTGGGCCACAAGGATGTGCAGACGACCATGATCTATACGCACGTGGCCACCCGAAACCGGTTGGGCGTCCGGTCGCCCCTGGACGCGGCATAGGCGCTGCGGCGGTACATCGGCGGCGGGGGCCTGGCACCGCCGCTCGCCAACCCGTTTGCAACAGCGCGTGCCAGTGCGGAGCCGCCAACCTCCGATGCAACAGAACCGGCCCTGAGTTAGCCTTATATAGAAGCCCCGCTTTATACGGCCTCCGAGGTCGCTCCGATGGCCGATCCGTGGGAGAAGCGCCGCAAAGGAACCCCGAGGGACCCCTTCGGGGACGACTTCGACGAGTTCTTCCGCGAGTTTGGCACGGAGTTCGAGAAGATGCGGACCTACATGGCCCGCATGTTCGAGGAGATGCAGAAATCCGGCCCCGGGAAGCCCGGCGAGCCGTACGTCTACGGCTTCAGCCTCAAGGTCGGTCCGGACGGCAAGCCCCAGATCCAGGAGTTCGGGAACACGAACCCGGTGAAGGCGGCGATCGGCGAGGCCGGCCGCGAGCCGCTCACCGACGTGATCGAGGGCGAAAAGGAGGTCTCGATCACGGTCGAGCTCCCGGGCGTCGAGAAGGACGACATCAACCTCCGCGTGCAGCCGCGCCGCGTGACGATCGCGGTCGACCACGCGAAGCGGCGGTACCACAAGGTCATCGACCTCCCGACCGAGGTCAAGACGGAGACGACCGAGGCGACGTACAAGAACGGCGTCCTCGACGTGACGATCCAGAAAGTGAAAGGTAGGGACGAGGGGACCCGCGTCCCCATCAAATGAACATGAGATTCCAGGGAAGGCTTTGAGACCATGATGGGAACACAACCCGTGATCATCCTGAAGGAAGGGACCCAGCGGACGAAGGGCCGCGGGGCGCAGTCGAACAACATCCTCGCCGCGAAAGCGGTCGCCGAGGCCGTCCGGACGACGCTCGGGCCGAAGGGCATGGACAAGATGCTCGTCGACTCGATGGGCGACGTCGTCATCACGAACGACGGCGCGACGATCTTGAAGGAGATCGAGGTCGAGCACCCGACGGCGAAGATGATCATCGAGGTCAGCAAGACCCAGGAGCAGGAGTGTGGCGACGGCACGACGACAGCGGTCGTCCTTGCCGGCGAGCTCCTGAAGCAGGCCGAGGACCTGATCGAGGACATCCACCCGACCGTCATCACGAACGGCTACCGCCAGGCGGCCCAGAAGGCGATCGAGGTCTTGGAGAGCCTCGCGTTCGACGTCCGCGCGGACGACGTAAAGACGCTGCAACAGATCGCGACGACCTCGCTTGCGAGCAAGGGCGTCTCCTCCTACGCCGACGTCCTCACGAAGGTCGCGGTCGAAGCCGTCCGCCTCATCGCGGACGAGAACGGCCCGCGCCCGAAGGTCGACAAGGCGTATCTTAAGGTCGAGAAGCGCCAGGGCGGCTCGATCGACGAGACGACGCTCGTGAAGGGCGTCGTCCTCGACAAGGAGCGCGGCAACGTCCGCATGCCGACCCGCGTCGACAAGGCGAAGGTCGCGCTGATCAACGCAGCGCTCGAGGCGAAGAAGACCGAGGTCGACGCCGAGATCCAGATCACGGACCCTTCGCAGCTCCAGGCCTTCCTCGACGAGGAAGAGCGCATCGTGAAGGACCTCACGGACCACGTCATCAAGACGGGCGCCACGGTCCTCATCTCGCAGAAGGACATCGACGACGTCGCCCTCCACTACCTCGGGAAGGCCGGCATCTACGCGGTGAAGTCGGTCTCGGAGAAGGACATGAAGAACCTCGCCCGGGCGACCGGCGCGAAGATCGTCACGTCCGCCCGCGACCTCACGAAGGATGACTTGGGCTTCGCCGGCGTCGTCGAGGAGCGCAAGATCGGCGAGGACCACCTGACCTTCGTCACGGAGTGCAGGAACCCGAAGGCGGTCACGATCCTCGTCCGCGGCGGCACCGAGCACGTCTTGGACGAGGTCGAGCGGAACATCGACGACGCGGTCGGCGTCATCAAGACGGCGATCGAGGAAGGAAAGGTCGTCGCGGGCGCGGGCGCGCCCGAGGTCGAGGTCGCGCTGGCCCTCCGCCAGCACGCCCCGAAGGTCGGCGGCCGCGAGCAGCTCGCGATCGAGGCCTTCGCGGACGCGATGGAGATCATCCCGCGCACCCTCGCCGAGAACGCCGGCCTCGACGCGATCAACGCGCTGGTCGACCTCCGCTCCGCCCACGAGAAGGGCCAGCGGACGGCGGGCTTGAACCTCGAGACGGGAAAGGTCTTCGACGCCGAGAAGGCGCACGTGATCGAGCCCCTTCGCGTGAAGACGCAGGCGGTCCGGTCCGCGGCCGAGGTCGCGACGCTGATCCTCCGGATCGACGACGTGATCGCCGCAAAGAACTTCACGCCTCCGAAGGGCGGGGAAGGCGGCCCCGGCGGCATGGGCGGCATGCCCGGCATGATGTAAAGGGTCCTGAGACCCTTCCAGGGGCCGCGCCCGGCGTCGGGCGCGGCCCTGCAATCCTTTTTTATCCGGACCTGCATCGGGGCAGCGTGAAGCCCCTCCAGATCGCGATGGCCGCCTCCGCGCTCCTCGTGGTCGTCGTCGTCGCGGACCTTTTCATGAACCGCGAGTTCTTCCTCGAGGCCGAGGTCGACGGCGAGTGGGAGCCGATCGGCACGACGGCCGAGACCGAGCGCGGATACGTCCCTGGCAGCGAGCAGGTCCTCGAGATCGACCCGAACGGGACGCACCGGTTCCGGGTCCGCGTCGCAAACGACGTCGCCTGGGGGTACTCGGAAGAGTACACCGTCCGCCTCGACGGCCGCACCATCGACGAAGGGACGCTCCGCGCCCCCGCGCGGTCGGACGGGAGCGCCGAGTTCACGGTAGAAGGGGCCTACTTCCAACGCGCGCTCCCGATCCTCGAAGCGCCCGCGAAGGACGCGCCGCGGCCCGTCCGGCAAGGCTTCGCCTCGTTCTTCGTGACGATCGGGTACGAGGAGATCTACGGCGGCATCCAGCTCCGGGAGGCCTCCCCATGACGACCGCCACGGCGCAGGGGACCCTGTTCAACTTCCGGAACGTCCTCATCGTGCTCGGCATCGTGATCGTCACGGTGAGCATCATCTACTTTGCGACGCAGTTCATCGACAAGCTCTCCCAGTGGGGGCGCGTGATCGACCTCGTCCTCCTCACCGTGATCCTCGTCGCCCTCGGACGCCACTTCGAGGAGAGCCTTCCCGCGACCGAGCTCATCGAGCACCCAAAATGGCGGTGGGTCCGCGTCACGACCGCGCTCTACCTTCTCGCGCTCGTTGCGACGATCACCGGCGTCATCGTGTTCTTGAACATCGACGGCGTGCCCCGGCTCGTGAAGGTGTTCGGTGCGATGCTGTTGGGACTGGCGCTCATCTTTGTGGCTGCCCGAAGGGCTCAGCGCCCCCCGTGATGAGCGTCGCGTAATGGGTGATGCAGGGGTGATGGGCCGGGAGCGTGGGCGCGGGCCGAACAACCTCCGCATGACCCATTACCCATCACGATCCGGCGCTAACGATCAGCCGTCACATCACGACTTCGCCCGGCTTCGTGAGCCGTCCCGCCTCCAGCATCACGCCGACGTTCAACGTCGTGTTGATCCCCGTGTGGACGCCGTCCCCGAAGACCGCGCCGAACTTCCGGCGGCCCGTCTCCATCCGCTCGCCGCCCCGAAGGCCCGCCTTGATCGTCTTCCCGTCGTGACGGAGGTTCGCCGTGACGGTGCCTGCGCCGAGGTTCGCGCCCGCGCCGATCACGCTGTCGCCCACGTACGAGAGGTGCCCGACGTGGGCGCCGTCCATCACGATCGAGTTCTTGATCTCGACCGCGTTTCCGACGCGGCAACGGTCGCCGATGGCGCTCGACGGCCGGATGTAGCAGTTCGGGCCGATGTCGCAGTCCTTTCCGATCACGACCGGCCCTTCGACGTACGCGCCGCTCCGGATCCGCGTACCCTTGCCCACGACGACGGGCCCAAGGAGCCGCGCTCCGGGCTCGACCTTCCCGGCGACCTTTCGCGTGAGTCCCGAAAGCGCGCGCTCGTTCGCGCCCAAGAGGTCCCACGGGCGGCCGACGTCCGCCCACGAGGACAGCTCGACGACGTCGAAGCGGGCGCCCGCCCGGACCGCGGCGGTCACCGCGTCCGTGATCTCGAGTTCCCCGCGCGGCGAGGGCTTGAGGTCGCGGAGGGGCCGCTCGAACGACTCGTCGAGCCGATAGATCCCGGCGTTCGCGAGCTCGAGCCCGTGGAGCTTCGCCGCGTCGTCCTTTTCCGCGATCGAGACGAGCCGGCCCTTCTCGAGGACAAGCGCGCCGTAGCTCGAGATGTCCGGCACGCGGGCGGCGCCGAGCGCGAAGCCCCGCGCGCGGGCGATCTTCCTCAGATCCGCGGCGGACGCGATCACGTCGCCGTTCAGAAGGAGCACGGGACCACCGAACGGGACCGCGGTGCGGGACGCGTCGCCCGTGCCGCCGGGGGCGTCCTGCACGAGATAGGAGATCTTGAGCCCGAGCGATTTCCCGTCGCCGAAGTGTTCCCGCACGACGTCCCGCTGATAGTGGACGACGAGCGTCACGTCCCGGATCCCCGCCGCCTTCACTTCGCGAAGGAGGTTCTCGAGGAGCGGTCGGCCGCCGACCGGCAGCATGACCTTCGGCCGGTTCGCGGTGAGCGGCCGCATCCGCTTTCCTTCGCCCGCGGCAAGGACGATGGCGCGCATCCGGACCCGTATCTCTGCGTCCCATTATGAAGGAGACGAGGTGAAATGAGCGGATATGGACGGATATGGATGAGGACCGTTGGGTCTCCGCATTTCCGCCATCTCCGTCATCCCCATACATATCCCCAGCCTAAGCCCGTGAAACAGCGTCCCGGATCGCGTCTTCGGCCTTCCGGAACAGTTCGTCGGCGCGCGCGGCCGTCCGCGCTTCGGCCGAGATGCGGACCTTCGGCGCGGTGCCCGACGGCCGCACGAGGAGCCAGCCGTCGTCGACGTCGACGCGGAACCCGTCGAGCGTGTTCGCCGTTCCCAAAGCCGAAAGCCGTGGGCCGAGGGCCGACATCACGGCGCCCTTCCGCTCGTTCGGGACCGCGACGGAACCGCGCCGGAGCGGGAACCGGGGAAGGGCCGCGACGAGTTTCCCGAGCGGCCCTTCGGTCCCGACGACGTAGGCGAGCGCGGCCGCGGCGTGCGGCCCGTCGGGACAGAGCGACAGCCTCGGGAAGATCCACGAGCCCGAAGCTTCTCCGCCGAAGTCGGCCTTGTTCCGGGCGACCTCCTCGGAGACGAACGCGTCCCCGATCCGCGTGTGGGTGATCGTGGCGCCCGGGAGCGCCTCGCGGACGGTGAGGCTCGTGTCGACGGGGCAGACGACGGATCGGGCCTTCAAGGCCCGCGCGAAGACGCAGAGGAGATGGTCCCCTTCGACGACCTCGCCGGCCTCCGTGACCGCGACCATCCGGTCCGCATCGCCGTCGTGCGCGACGCCAAGGTCTGCCCGGATGGCCTTCACCTTCTCGGAAAGGGCGCCGAGGGATTCCCGCGTCGGCTCGGGCGCACGCGCAGGGAACCGCCCGTCCGGCTCGCCGTGGAGGACCGTCACGTCGTGCCCGAGCCGCCGGAGGAGCGGCGGCGTCGTGTGGCAGGCGGCGCCGCATCCGGGGTCGACCACAATCTTCAGCCGCCTCGACTTCGGCAGGATGCCCGCGACGTGGTCGACATAGCGCGCGACGGCGCCGGCATCCTCCTTCACGGCGCCGACCTTGTCCCACGCGACGGCGGGGCGCGTCGCGAGCAGACCTTCGAGGCCTTCCGCCTGGCCTTTGGAGAAGGCCGAGCCGTCCGGGTTCCAGAACTTGAAGCCGCCGTATTCCGGCGGGTTGTGGCTCGCGGTGAGCATCACGCCCGCCGCGTGGTCGCGCGCCGCCCACGCGAGGACCGGCGTCGGGGCGAGCCCGAGCCGCGTCACGTCGACGCCCTGTGCGAGGAGCCCCGCGACGAGCGCACCTTCGAGCATCGGGCCGGAGGTGCGGGGATCGCGGGCGACGACGACGGACGGGCGGTGACCGCCTTCGGCGGTGGCGGTGGCGGCGCTTAGCGCCGCGGCGGTGGCGGGCCCAGCGGGGGCCCCGGGGGGGGGGGGGGCGGCGCCCCCGCGCAGGAGCGCCCCCCCCCCCGACCCC
>JBQTJL010000267.1:0-9289 GCA_052387135.1 Methanobacteriota archaeon
CCTTTCGGGCGCGAGATGAGCCCGCTACGCGGGCGATATGAGGCGCTGCGCGCCGATATGACGTGCGCCATATCGCGAAGCTCATATCGGGGCCGAAGGCCCCTCATATCGCGGAGCTCATCCCCCAGAGCAACGCCGTCGCGAGCGCCACGGTGACGACGGCAATCGGCAACCCGACCTTCGTGAACTTCCAGACGTCGAACTCGGCGCCGTGGGCGCGCGCGGTCTCGGCGACGATCACGGTCGCCGCCGAGCCGAGGAACGTCGCGTTCCCCGCCAAGGTCGACGCGGCCGCAAGGACGAGCCACAGGGGTTCCGCGCCGGTGGCGCCGACCGTCGACGAGAGGAGGATCACCGCCGGGACGTTGCTCACAAGGTTCGAAAGGACCGAGGCCCAGACCGCGACCGCCGCGATCCCGACTTCCCCGGGCGGCAGAAAGTACGGTTCGAGGGCCCGGAGCAGGCCGGCCTCGGACGCGCCGCGAATGAGGACGAACAGCCCCACGAAGAAGACGAGCACGCCGTAATCGACGCGTCGGAGGATGGCCGAAGGCCGATGCCCAAGGGCCGACGCTCCGAAGACGACGAGGGCGCCGCCCGCGAGCGCGATGACGGGAAGCTCGACCGCGACGAACCCGGACGCGAAGAACACGAGGACCGTGATTCCGGTCGCCGCCATCACGAACCGGAAGAGCCGCGGATCCGACACCGGGGCCTCGTCGCGAAGGAGCACGTCGCGGGCGATCGGCCGCGCAAGCTCCGCACGGAACCCCCACCGGAGCATCCCGTACGCGACGAGGAGACAGAGGAGGGCGATCGGGGCAAGGACCGCCGAGAAGCGGAGGAACGGGATCCCGCTGAGAAGCGCGATGTAGGCGTTCTGCGGGTTCCCCACCTGGGTCGCGACGCTCCCCACGTTCGCCGCGATCGCGACCGCGGCAAGGTGCGGCATCGGCGAGACCTTCATCCGGTCGCAGGCCTTCACGAGGATGGGCGTAAACAGCAGCACGACGGCGTCGTTCAGCACGAGCGCCGAAAGGAGGGCGGTGAGCCCGCAGGTGTAGAGGAGGAGCCGGCGTTGGTCGTGGGACCGGCGGACGACCTCGCGGGCGGCCCACCGGAAGAACCCGGCGACCTCGAGCCCGGAGACGAGCGCCATCATCCCGAGAAGCAACGCCAGCACGTCGAGGTCGATCGCGGAAAGCGCGTCCCGCGGCGCGACCACGCCCGCCACGACCATCGCGGCGCCGCCCGCGACCGCGGCCCATGGTCGGGCGATGCGGTGGCGGAGGAAGGGGAGCCGGCGGACCATGATCGCGACGTAGGCCGCGACGAAGATCGCGACTCCGAGCCACGAGGCCACGGCTCCGGAGCCCGCGCCCGCCGCTTAAAAGTGGCGACGCCCTACGGCAGGGTCACCTCGCAGGCGATGAAGACGTCGAGGCCCGGACCTCCGACGCAGACGTCGAAGCCGTCGCCGCCGTCCAGCGTGTCGTCGCCGGCGTCGCCGACGATGAAGTCGTCGCCCTCCTCGCCCAGCACCCAATCGTTCCCGTTGCCGCCGGTCCCCACGTCGGTGCCCGGGCCGAGGCAGATCGTGTCGTTCCCGCCCGCTCCGCTCGCGGAGTCGTCGCCCTCGAGCGCGTCGATCACGTCGTTTCCGGCCGTGCCCACGAGCACGTCCGGGCCGACGGTGCCGACGATGGTCGCGGCGGCGCACGGTCCCGCGAGCGGCGCCGCGGGTCGGGAAGCAATCTCGGGATGCCGGGCGCCGAAGGCGAGCGTGCCCTCGGGACCCCATCCGCCCGCTGGCGGGCGCTCGCGCCAGTACAGCGCGGCGCCCGCCCCGAGGTCGACGTAGACCGCGAGGTCCCGGTCCGCGGGGGTCGCGACGGTCGGCGCGTCGGAAAAGTCGGTCGAGGAGATTGTCAGGGGCCCGCTCCACGCGGCCCCGGGCGCCGCCTTCGTCCGCGTCTCGACCTCTTGGTCGGGACCGGACTCGCGAAGGTTCACGAGGATCGACGAGTCGTCGCCGCGGACCCAGATGTCGGGCCCGAAGGCGCCGTCGAAGAACTCGTGCTCATCGAAGGCCGCGGGCGCCGAAAACGGATCCCATCGGAAGTTCCAGATGCGGTCCTCGGCGGAACCGCCGGGGCAGAGACTCGAGAGCATCCGAGCGCCGAACGCCATCTCGGCCCCGCCCGCGGTGGTCGCGTCGACCCCGACCTTCTTTGCGTGGAAGCTCTCGACGAAGAACCGCGGGCCGCCCACCCCGCGGGGCGTCGGCTCGACGTCCTTGGCGTCGAGGAAGGCGCCGCCATCCCAGAAGGCGTACCGGGCCCACATCTCGGGCACGAGCTGGGTGTACGGCTCCGGTCCCGGGCAAGTCTCGGCGTCCCACTCGACGAGGTCGTGCCAGACCGACACCGCGGCCTGGACCGTCGTCCCGGCCGGCGTGTCGACCTCGAGGAACGTGACGTCGGACGGATAGTCGTGGAGCGGAGGCTGCATGATCCCGGCGGGTTCCGGCGTCCATATCGCCGTCGTGTTCGGCATCACGCCCGCGGCGACCCACGCGCCGCCGTCCCATCGGGCCCAGCGCTGCTGCGTCGTCACGGGGAACGTGAAGCACCCGCCGTCGTCGATCGTCCAGGCGAGCTCGGTCCAGACCGCGAGGCCGTTCCCGTCGGCGTCGACCGCCCCCGCCGGGGTCACGTACTGGCTGTTCACGGGCGCGGTCGCGGCGACCGCGGCCGCCGTCCACGCAGGGTCCGCGGCCGGGATCGCGGTCGCATCGAGCGCCGAGAAGAAGATCCGACCCTCGGGGATCGGGTAGACGAAGTCGATGATGCTGTCGTCGTCGAAGTCGCAGGGGCTCTCGAACGCGACCGCGGCGTCCTCCCAGACGGCGAGGCCGCGCCCGTCGGCGTTGATCGCGACGTCGGGGAACGGCGTGATCTCGTTCGCGGTGTCGGGGACCCAGGACGAGCCCGGGATCGGCTTCGTGGGGACGAGCGTGTCGACGCCGGGGCTCCCGATGCTCCACCACGCCCAGGCCGTCGGGTCGCCGACGAGCGGCCCCCGGAACGAATACCGGATGTCTCCATTGGACTGGTCCGCGTAGACGAGGACCGCCTCGACGGTCCGGTGCGGACCGCCGTGCCAAGCGCCGACGGCGGTGAACAGGCCAGGCCCGAGCACGACGGCCACAAGAAGGACGGCCGCGCGTGCGTGTCGTTCGTGGAAAGCGCGAGCTTCCATGGAATGCCCCCGGGGACGGACCCGCCCGGTCCGCAATAATCCTTATGCGGAGAATCTCGGCCGACGCAGGAGGTTCCCTGCGGCGGCGCCGTCATCCGTTCGGAAGGGATTATCCGGGGCCCATCGGATTCCCCCGCGGCTCCCATGGACGTCCCGGACACCCACCCGCGCGCAAAGAGCCTGCGCACCCGGGAGGCGCTCGCAAAGGGCGTAGAGGACGGCCTCACGCACGTCACGGGACTAATCGCGCACGGCCGCGGCGAGGCCTTCGACTACCTCCTAGGGGAGGCCACGAGCGCGGCGGCCCTTCCTTCGATCCGAGCCGCGGCCGCCGCGCTGAAGACCGCAAAGAGGCCCGTCGTGAGCGTGAACGGCAACGTCGCGGTCCTTTGCCCGGACGCCGTGCGCGACCTCGCGGACGCCGCGGGCGCGAAGGTCGAGGTGAACGTCTTCCACCGCACCCCGGGGCGCGTCGAGCGGATCGTGCGCCACCTCGAAGGCCACGGCATGACGGCGCTTGGCGCGCGGCCGGACGCCCGGATCCCCGGCCTCGATCACGCCCGCGCTCTCTGCACGACGGAGGGAATCTTTTCCGCCGACGTCGTGCTCGTCCCTCTCGAGGACGGCGACCGTTGCGCGGCGCTTCGAGCGATGGGAAAGATTGTCTGCGTCGTCGACCTGAATCCCCTCTCGCGTTCGGCACAGGCCGCCTCCGTGACGATCGTCGACGAGGTGACGCGCGCGCTCCCGCTCGTCACGGACGAAGCCCGCTCGCAGGATGCCGCGACGGCCCGGAAGGTCCTCTCGGAATACGACAATGCGAGGGCCCTGCGGGAGGCGCTTCTCTTCATGCGCGGGCGCCTTCAGGCGCTCGCGGAGGAAAGCGGGTAGAACACGTAGATCGCGTACGGACCCGCGATCAGCATGATGAGGTTCAGCGGGGCCCCGACCTTCGTGAAGTCCGTGAACCGGTAGCCGCCCGGCCCGTACACCATGAGGTTCGTCTGGTAGCCGAACGGCGTCATGAAGGCGACCGAGGCGGCGAACGTCACGGCGAGGATCAACGGGAGCGCCGGGATCCCCAGCCCCGCGGCGGTCGCGAACGCGATCGGGATGAGGAGGATCACGGTCCCCGTGTTCGACAGCAACTCCGTCAAGACCATGCTCCCGAACCAGAAGAGCGCGATGATGCCAAGATAGGGCAGGCCCGAGGCCGCGCCGGCGACCCACGCGCCGATCGCGTCGGCGATCCCCGTGTTCTGGAGCGCGATCCCCATCGGGAAGAGTCCCACGAGGAGGACGATCACGTCCCAGCGGATCGCGCGCCAGAGCTCTTCGCGCTTCAGCACGCCGCCGAACGCGACGAGGGCGGCGCCCGCGACGGCGGCGGGCATGAGGCCCAGGACGTCAAGGGCGGGAAGCAGCACGACGCCCGCGAGGATCGCCAGCGCGAGGGCCGCCTTGTCCTTGCGGAACTCGCGGGCGGGCGCCTCCTTCCCCACGATGAAGGCGGGATCCGCCCGGAGGCGCTCCACCGCCTCGGTGTCGGCAAGGACGAGGAGCGTGTCGCCCACTTCGAGGCGGGTCGTGTGGAGGCGACGGAGGAACAGGTGTTCGCGCTTGTTCACGGCAAGGACGCTCGCGTTGTAGCGCTGGCGGAACCGGATGTCGCGGAGCGACCGACCGTGGAGCCGGGACCCGGGCGAGACCACGATCTCCACGACCGAGACGTCCGGGAGCCGTTGGTGCACGGTGTCCTTCACGCCGGGGATCGGGTCGAGACCTTCGGCCTGTCGAAGCTGCAGGAGCATCGGCTGGCTCGCGCGGATCACGAGCACGTCGCCTTCGTGGAGGGGCACGCCGAGGACCGGCTGCTCGATCGCCAAGGCGCCGCGGATGATGCGGATCACGTCGACGTCGAAGCGGCCCTTCAGGTCCGTGCGCTCGACCGCCAGCCCCACGAGCGGGGAGCCGGGAAGGACCTTCACTTCGGCGAGGTAGTCCTTGAGGTGGTAGCGGTCGACGAGGCTCTCCTCCTTGATCCGTGCGGGGATCAGGTGGCGCCCCACGAGGAGGAGGTAGAAGGTCCCGACGACGAAGAGGACCGCTCCGACCCTCGTGAACTCGAACATGCCAAGGGGTTCGCCGGTCTCCTGCTTCACGAGCGCGGAGGCCACGATGTTCGTGGTCGTCCCGACGAGGGTCAAGGTCCCCGCGAGGACCGCGACGTGGGAGAGCGGCATGAGGAGCTTCGACGGGCTCACGTGGGACTCGCGCGCGAGCGTCAAGACGAGCGGCATCAGGACCGCGACGACCGCGGTGTTCGCCATGAACGCGGAGGAGACGCCGGCGACCGCCGTGATGAGGAGGAGGAGCCGGAATTCGCTCGTCCCGGTGACCGCGACGAGGCGGCGGGAGACGACGGAGAGGACGCCGGTCCGGTAGATCCCGTCCGCGATGATGAAGAGCGCAAGGATCGCGACCGTCGCCTCGTTCGAGAACCCGGAGACGCCCTCCTCCGGCGAGACGACCCCGGTGAGGATCAGCGCCGCCATCACGCCGAGTGCCACGACCTCGGGGGCGAAGATCTCGGTGACGAAAAGGACGAGCGCCGTCACGATGATGAGGATCGTGACGACGGCCTCGACCGCGACCACGCGACAAAAAACAGGCCGCGGGTATTAAACCCCCCTACCCATGCATCTCGTTCCCAATCCTAGGACAGCTTCGAGAGACGCTCGCGCGCGGCCTCGAGGGTGTCGTCCTTCTTCGCGAAGTGGAACCGGATGAGGTGGCCCCCAAGCTCGGGCCGCGAGAAGAACGAGCCGCCGGGGACCCCCGCGAGCCCCACGTCGCGGACCAACCACTCCGCGAACGTGCGGTCGTCCGCCTTCGCGGCGGCCGGGGCCTCGACACCGGAGAAGTCCGCCATGATGTAGTAGGCGCCTTCGGGCTCGACCGGGTGGAAGCCGGCCTCGCGGAGGATCGTGAGAAGGAGCGCGCGCCGCTTCGTGTATGCTGCGAGAAGCTCCGAGTAGTAGCTCGCGGGGAACCGGAGCGCCACCGCGACGCCCTCCTGCAGCGGGTGCGGCGCCCCGACCGTGAGGAAGTCGTGGACGCGCCGGATCGCGACCGAGAGCGTCGGGTTCGCGACCGCCCACGCGACCCGCCAGCCGGTCGCCGAGTACGTCTTCGAGGCCCCCGAGATCGTGATCGTGCGGTCGAGCATCCCGGGAAGCGTCGCGATCGAGACGTGCGCGCGCCCGTCGTACAGGATGTGCTCGTAGATCTCGTCGGTGACCGCGACCGCGTCGTGGTCGACGCAGAGGTCCGCCACCACCTTCTGCTCCTCCTTCGAGAACACCTTTCCCGCGGGGTTGTTCGGCGTGTTCAGGATGAGCGCCTTCGTCTGCGGTCCGAACGCCGCCTTCAGCGCCTCTTCGTCGAACCGGAAGCCGCGGTCCGGAACGAGCGGGACGAAGCGGAGCTTCGCACCGGAGAGCGCGGCGTCGGGCCCGTAGTTCTCGTAGAACGGCTCGAACACGACGACCTCGTCGCCGGAATCGACGAGCGACAGCATCGAGGCCATCATCGCCTCGGTCGACCCGCACGTCACGGTCACGTTCTTTTCCGCGTCGCACGGGATGCGGTTGAACCGGGCGACCTTCTCGGCGATCGCCCGGCGAAGGTTCGGCGATCCCCAGGTGACCGAATACTGGTTGTGGGGGCCGTCCAGCGCGCGTTTCGCGGCGTCCACCATCTCGCGGGGCGGGTCGAAGTCGGGGAACCCCTGCCCGAGGTTCACCGCGTCGTGCTGCATCGCAAGCCGCGTCATCTCGCGGATCACGGATTCGGGGAACAGGTTCACGCGCGCGGCGAGCCGTGGGTCGTCCAACCGGTGGTGCACACCTACCGAATCCTCGGTCGAGGTTTAATAGTGCGCGGCCGCGATACGGGGGCATGGCCGAGCCGACGCAGCAGCCCACGACCTTCCGCCTCGAAGTCTTGGACAAGATCGCCGCGCTCATGACCGCGGGGTTCGGTCTCGTCGCGGCGCTTGCCTGGAACAGCGCGATCCAAGAAGGGTTCAAGCAATACATCCCCGCGACCGGGACGCAGCTTACGGCGCTGTTCATCTACGCGGTCGTCGTCACGGCGGTTGCAGTGTTCTTCATGATCTGGATCGGACGGATCTCGGCGAGGGCGAAGCAGCGGATCGGGCGGGCGCCGTAGGCCGTGCGCCGGAGGCAGTGCGCGGTGCGCCGTGCGCAGTTCGCCGTGGGCGGTGGGTTCTAGGGCGGTACGGACCGCCCTGGGCCCACGGCGAACGGCAGACGGCCTACGTCGAACGGAGTAGAAGCGCGCCCGCAGCGGCCGCGGCGAGGATCACGACCGGGATCGGGACGCGCCGCGAAAGGAGCGCCGCGAGCGAGAGTAGCCCGATCGCCACGGTCGGGACGTCGACGATCGCGTCGCGTGCGAGGATCGCGGTCGTCGTCGCGATGAGCCCCACGACCGCCGCGGTGATCCCGAGGAGGAACGCGTGGAGGCGCGGCTCGTGGACGACCCGCTCGAAGAACCGGTGCCCGAACAGCGTGAAGGCGAACGCGGGCGCGAAGATGAGCAGCGTCGCAAGGAGCGCGCCGGGAAGCGCGGCCGCCTGATAGCCCACGAAGACGCCGACCGCGATGAACGGGCCCGGCACCATTCCGGAGAGAGCGAGCGCGTCGAGGAACTCGTCGTTCGTGATCCAGCCGTGCTCGTCCACGGCGCCGTCCTGAAGGAACGGGACCGCCGTGTAGGCTCCCCCGAACGTAAGGAGCCCGACCTTCGCCGAGACGATCGCGAGGGCCGCGAGCCCGCCCGGGGACAGCGCGGGGAACGTCCCGACCTTCCCGAGGACGAAAAGTAGAGCGAACGCGGCGAGGCCACGCTTCGAGTACTCGAGGGCGAGGCCGAGGAGGCCGCCCACGGCAAGGATGAGGAGGAAGCCTACGTCGAGGAAGAACGACGCGGCGGCCGCGCCGGCCACGATCGCGAAGAGCTGCGGCGTCGGAGCGCCGACGCGAAGGAGGCGCACGAACCCGGCCGCAACGAGGGCCACCACCGCCGGCCGCACTCCATAGAGCAAGACCTCGGCCGCGGCGGAGGTCGCCCCGAATTCCACATACAAGAACGCGAGAAGTGTCACGAAGAAGACGCCGGGCAGCATGAACCCGAGGCCGGTGAGGAGTCCACCCATCCGGCCGCGCTTGTCCATGCCGAAGTAGACCGCGAGCTCGTTTGCCTCCGGCCCCGGGAGCGCCTGATAGAGCGCGAGCGTCTTCCGGAAGCGTTCTTCACCCACCCAACGGTCTCGCTCCACGACCTCGCGGTGCATGAGTCCGATCTGGGCGACGGGCCCGCCCCACGCAAGGAGCCCGTAGCGTAGGAACCGGAGGAACAAGTAGCGGAGCGAGGGACGGTCGGGGTTGCCGGGACCGAACGGGGATGGCTCGCTCTCGTCCACGCACGACCATCCCTGGCCGAGGCGATAAACTCCGGCATTACGACGACGCGATAGTTTAAGGAGGGACCGGAATACTCCGTGAAGGCCCATGAAGTTCGCTCTCTTCGCCGTCCCGGCGCTCCTTCTGTTGCTCCCGACGTTCGTCGGCGCGGACGTCTCGCCGTCGGCGGACTGGTGGCGAGCGACCGGGCTCGACCGCGACGGCGACCGGATCGACGACGCGCTCGGCGGGACGACCGGCCCGATCCGGATCGTGGTCGATTATGATCGGCCCCCCGGACCCCGCGAGCGGGCGGACCTCGCCCGGCTCGCCCGGATCGACTACGAGGTGCGGACCGTGCCCTCGTTCGTCGCCATCGCCGACGCCTCGACGCTTCCCCGGATCCGTGACCTCGCCCACGTCGTGTTCGTCGAATGGGACCGCCCGATCGAACCGCTCCTCGACGAGTCCCGCGTCCTCGTCCGCGCGGACGAGGCCCGAGAGGACCAAGACGTGACGGGGGACGGCGGCGCGATCGC
>JBQTJL010000268.1:0-10432 GCA_052387135.1 Methanobacteriota archaeon
GGCTCATGCTTCGGTCTCCTTCGGGGCTTCCGGGGGCCTCCGCCGGGCCGCGAGGATCCCGACGTAGGCCGCAAGGAACGCAAGGTCGAAGAAGGGGCTTGCAAGGGACCCGATCGTGATCGCCCGCACCGGCATCGCGCGCCGTCTCCGGACGACGCGGCGAAGGGTCGGCGCCCAGGCGACGCCGAGGAGGAGGACCGCGGAGGACGGGTCGCGGGCGAGCGCCAGGACGACGAGGGCCGAAACGAGCGCGATCCCCCAGAGGAGGAGGGGTCCGTGGAGGCCCAGCGCGTCCCGGTAGACGGCCCACCCGTGGCCCTCGCGGATCGCCTTGCGGAACTCGCCCCGGGCGGTCGCGACGTCGTGGTGGCGGACGAGGAGCCCCGGGTCGTACGTCGCCGTGAAGCCCACCGCAGCGGCTCGACGGGCAAGGAGCAGGTCTTCCGCCGCGTTCGCCTCGGGGTCGAAGGGGAACGAGAGGAGCACGTCCCGGTGGTAGGCCGCGGCGACGTTCGAGGCGAACTTCCGGGGGTCGGGCACGGCGGATTCGGGGAAGTGGTAGCGGAGGCCTCGGGCGGCCGAGCCGAGGTTCCAGGTCCCGGGGTCGTGGAGCTGGCGACCGAACACCATGTCGTGGTGGGCGAGGCCGTCGAGGGCCCGTCGCGTCCAGTCCGGGGCGAGGTCGGCGTCGGCGCTCACGAAGGCGACGAACGGGGACGGGGAGCGCGCGACGCCGAGGTTCCGCGCCGCGCCGATCGGAAGGCCCGGGGGCCCTACGACGAGGCGGAGCGGGACGGGAAAGTCCGGGATCGCTTCGCGGACGAACGCCGCGGTCCGGTCCGTGGACCCGGCGTCGACGACGAGCACGTCGAAGTCCTTGTGTTCCTGCGCGGCAAGCGCGGCAAGGCATCCTCGGACGTGGCGTTCTTCATTCCACGTGAGAAGCACCACGGAGAGTCGGGGCGGCATGCGGGCGGGTCACCTCCTTTGCGGCGCGGGCGAGGCGCCAGGCGGCGAAGGCGCCGAACGGCACGGCCGAGGCGGCCCAGGCCGCCGCGGTCCCGTCGATCCCGGCACCGCGCGTCGCGGGACCGACGGCAAGGAGCAGGACGACGAGGAGGGCGATCGGGAACGCGACGAGCGGCCCGGTGCGTTCTTCGGCGCGAAGGAGCGCGAGGTAGAAGTAGCACGGCGCGAGGAACAGGGTGCTTGCCGCAAGGATGCGGAGCGTGGTGGCGCCTTCGTTCGCGTATTCGGCGCCGAAGAACGCGAGCACGTAGGGTGCAAGGAGGAGGAACGCGAGCGTCGCGGGCGCCACCATGAGCGCGTGGTGGGCAAGGCCGCGGCGGATCGCGGCGGGCCGGGCGCCGGGGCCGTTCCGGACGATCTCCGCGAACGCGCTCCGCCCGATTGCGGCCGACGCAAGGAGGAGGAGGGAGGCGCCGGCCCATGCGATCCCGAACACGCCGGCCGCCTCGGGTCCCGCGATCGCGAGCACGACGGGCACGAGGAGGAGGCCAGGGAGCGTCTCGGCCGCGGAACCGGACACGTTCGTGGCCGCCGACCGCAGGAACGTCCTACGGGACACGGCGGGCCCGTCCCGCGGCGCGATGCGGCGCGCAAAGACCGCCGCGGCGACCGCGGAGGCCCCGAGCGCGAGGGCCCAGGCAAGCGGGATCGGCTCGGGGACCCCGAGAGCGACGAGGGGGACGATCGCGAGGAGGCGGGCGATCGAGAGCACGACGTTCCGATGGAAGCTCGGACGCGCGTCGCCCTCGGCAAGGAAATACGAGTCGGCGAGCCACGTCGAGACGAGGAGGAGCCCGATCCCGCCGACCGCCGCCCATCCCAGCGCGGAGATGGGCGCAAGCCCGAACCGCTCCCCGAGGGCGGCAAGGAGAAGGGTGGCCGCGACGGCGACGGCCGAGCCTACGCCGATCTCGGCCGGGGAGAGCCCGAGGACCCGGGTCGCGAGGACCCAGAATAGGAGCCCCGCCGCGGCCCCGACGACCCCGTTGCCGATGAGGAACGTCGCGTTCCGGTACTGTGCGTGGAGCAATCCGCGCCCTCCGTGCCGTCCCGAGACCCGGGGCCGGGAAAAAACCTCGGAGCCTGCAGCAAACTTGTTTTAAGCGTTTGCCGACATAGCCATCGTGTGATGCGCCCGCCCCCGGGGATCGACCTTCGCTCCGACACGGTCACGAAGCCCACGCCGAGGATGCGCGAGGCGATGCGGGACGCGGAGGTGGGCAATTCCGCGTGGGACGAGGACCCGACCGTCGCGCGGCTCGAGGCGCAGAGCGCGGCCGCGGTCGGGAAGGAGGCGGCCCTGTTCGTGCCGTCCGGCACGATGGGGAACCAGGTCGCCCTGAAGGTCTGGACGGCCCGGAAGATGAACCCCGAGGTGATCCTCGAGGCGCGGTCCCACATCATGTTGAACGAGGCGGCGGGCCTTGCCGGGAATTCGGGCGCGCAAGGCAAGCCCGTCGCGGGGGTCCGGGGGGCGATGCCGCCGGAGGCGGTGCGGGCCGCGATCCAGATCGACTATTACTTGAAGCCGGTCACCGCGCTCATCGCGGTCGAGGAGACGCACAACTACGCAGGGGGCGCGGTGCTTCCGATCGAGAACCTGCGGGCGGTCCAGGAGGTCGCCCGGGAACATGCGCTGCCCGTGCATATGGACGGCGCCCGGATCTTCAACGCCGAGACCGCGCTCGCGGTGGACGCGGCGCGGATCGCCTCGCACGCGGACTCGGTGCAGTTCTGCTTCTCGAAGGGACTGGCCTGCCCGGTGGGGAGCGTCGTCTGCGGGCCCCGCGAATTCATCGCCGAGGCGACGCGCGCGCGGGCGGTGCTCGGCGGCGCGATGCGGCAGGCGGGCGTGCTCGCGGCGGCCGCGCTCGTGGGCCTCGAAGAGATGCGGTTCCGGCTCCACGCGGACCACGCGAACGCGAAGCGGCTCGCGGAGGGCCTCGCCAAGCTGGACGGGATCCGCGTGGACCCGTCCGAGGCCGAGACGAACATCGTCATCTTCGACGTGGCCCCGCTGGGGGTATCCGCCCAGGAGTTCGCGGCGCGGATGCGGGAGCGCGACGTCGGCTACTCGACGGTCGGCCCGTACGAGGTGCGCGCGGTCACGCACAACGACGTCTCGCCCGCGGACATCGAGGACGCGATCCTGCGGACCTCCGAGTTCGTCGAGGGATGGTCGAAGATGAATAGAACCAAGAGGAAAGCCTGATGGCGCCGAACGGTCCTCCGCCCGCGATGACCGGCTGGGGAGGACACCAGTATTGCCCGCATTGCAAGAAGAAGGACCCCCGGTTCGTCGGGTCGTGCCCCAAGTGCAAGCGGCCCCTCTGCGACAAGCGGGGTTGCAAGGGGGCGTGCGCCGCGCCGAAGGCGAAGGCGCGCGCGAAGGCGAAGAAGTAGCCCCCACCGCGGCCGTCACTTCAAGAGCACGACGAAGTACTTCCGCGTGACGTTCATCGCTCCGTCCCGCCGGACCTTTTTCCGCGCGTCGTCCGACCGCAGGCCCTTCACGGCGTCGAGCTCGCGGGCGGCGTACGAGGAAAGGGCCTTCGCGACGGGCCGCCCGTCGTGGAGGATCTCTACGACCGCGCCGCGCGGAAACGTCCCGTCGATCCCCGTGACACCTGCGGGAAGGAGGTGGCGGCCCGCACGAAGGGCGTCCGCCGCGCCGCGATCCACGTGGATGCGGCCCTGCGGGTACGCGATCCGGAGCCACGCCTCGCGGCCGCTTGTGGAGGCCTCGGCGAAGAACCGCGTGCCGAGCGGCTCACCGGAGAGGATCCGCGAGACGACGGAGGGCTCGCGGCCGTGCGCGACGACGACGGGGATGCCGGCCGCGGTCGAGATCCGGACCGCGTCGAGCTTCGAACGCATGCCGCCCCGTCCGCCGCCGGAGCCGGCCCGGACGCCGGCCATCCGGAGGATCTCCGGCGTCAAGCGCTCGACCGCGGGGACGAGGGTCGCGCCGGGCTCGCCCGGTGGCGCCGTGTAGAGGCCGGCGACGTCGGAGAGGATCACGAGGAGCTCGGCCCGGACCTTCGTTGCGACGAGCGCGGAGAGACGGTCGTTGTCGCCGAAGGTTGCGCCGATCTCCTCGATCGAGACGGTGTCGTTCTCGTTCGCGATCGGCACGACGCCGAGCGAAAGCAGCGACTCCGTCGCGTTCCGCAGGTTGAGGAAGCTCGTGCGGTCGTTGAACGTCTGGGCCGTAAGGAGGAGCTGGGCGACGGGGACGCCATGGGGCGCGAACGCCTCCTCCCAGGCCCGCATGAGGCGCGCCTGTCCCACGGCGGCGCAGGCCTGGCGGAGCTCGACCTCGCGGGGGCGCTCCTTGAGGCCGAGGATCGCGCGGCCGGTCCCGATCGCACCGGAGGTGACGAGCAGGAACTCGTGTCCGCGGCGCTTCCACGAGACGATGTCGTCCGCGATTCCGGCAAGGAACGCGGCATCCGGCGTGCCGTCCGGGCCGGAGATCGTGTTCGTGCCGATCTTCACGACGACGCGACGCGCCTTAGGGGCCATGCCAGTCCTCCCCGAGCGGTCGATGGAGGAACCGCTTCGCGCCCGGGCCCTGGTAGTCGGCCGCGACGTGGCCGTCCCCGAGGAGGATCCATTTGGTCGACGTGAGACCTTCGAGGCCCACGGGGCCGCGGGCATGGAGCTTCGACGTCGAGACGCCGACCTCGGCGCCGAGGCCGTACCGGTAGCCGTCGGCAAAGCGGGTGGACGCGTTCACGTAGACGCCCGCCGCGTCGACCCCTTCGACGAAGCGGCGCGCCGCGTCGCGGTCCTCGGTCACGATCGCGTCCGTGTGCCGGGAGCCGTGCCGGTTCACGAACCCGACCGCGTCCTCGACGGAATCGACCACGCGGACCGCGCACGTAAGGTCGCCGAACTCCTTCCCGAAATCCGCCTCCGCGGCCGCCACCGCCCCGGGCGCGTACCGGATGGCCGTCTCGTCCGCGCGCACCTCGACCCCGAGGGCCGACAGCGCTCGGACGAGCGAAGGGATCAGGGAAGCCGCGACGTCGGAGTGCACGAGGAAGCACTCGGTCGTGTTGCAGGCGGCCGGATAGTCGGTCTTCGCGTCGACGGCGATGCGGATGGCCTTCGCGGGGTCCGCTGCGCGGTCGATGTAGGTGTGGCAGACCCCTTCGGCATGTCCCATGACCGGGATCCGCGTGGAGGACTGCACGTGCCGGACGAAGGCGGCGGACCCGCGAGGGACGACGAGGTCGACCAGGTCGTCGGCGGAAAGCAACGCCTGCAGTTCCTCGCGACCCGCGAGCAGTTGGACCGCGTCCACCGGAAGGCCCGCGGATGCAAGGCCCGCCCGGATCGCATCGACCAGGGCCGCGTTCGTGCGCGAGGCCTCTCGTCCGCCCTTGAGAAGCACCGCGTTCCCGCTCCGGACCCCTAAGGCGGAGATCTGGACCACGGCGTCGGGCCGGCTCTCGAACGCGCACGCGACGACCCCCAATGGGACGGTGACTTCGTAGAGCCGGAGGCCGTCGTCGAGGAGCGTCGAGCGGAGCGTGCGACCGAGCGGGTCCGGAAGGGCCGCGACGGCGTGGACGCCTTCGATCGCCGTGGACAGCTTGTCGCCCTGGATCGATAGGCGGGCAAGGAGCGGCTCCGCGAGGCGTCCGGCCGAGACCTCCTGCTTTGCTTCATCGAGGTCGTCGCCGTTTGCGCGAAGGATCGCGGGCCGCGCGTCGGCGAGCGCACGGGACATCGAACCGAGAGCCCCCTTCCGTGCGTCGTCCGTGGCGCGGGAGAGGACGAGGCTTGCGGCGCGGGCGGCTTCGGCCTTCGCGCGGACTGCCGACGTCACGAGGACGGAAGGGGGCCCTCGCGGTCAAAAACCCTTCTTTACGGCCCCGACGAGCGCCTCGATGAAGCGCGGGTCGGCCCCGGGCGCGCGGGCGCGGGCGACGGAGAGTCCGAGGTCGCGGGCGCGCGGGGTCGCTTCGAGATCGAGGTCGTACAGGGTCTCCAAGTGCTCGGCGACGAACCCCACGGGCGCGAAGACGACGCCGGCGACCCCCTCCTTCGCGATCGCCTCGAGCGCGTCGTCGACGTCGGGCTCGAGCCAGCCTGCGTGGCCGCTCTGGTAGCTGAGGCGGTGGCGCGACACGCCCGCGGCGCGGGCGACCGCGGTCGCCGTCGCTTCGCATTCGGAAGGGTACGGGTCCTTCCATTCGAGGATCCGCTTCGGGAGCCCGTGGACCGTGAAGAGGACGACGGCGTCGCGGCCACGGTCCGGAAGCGTCGCCTGGGCGGCCCGGACGGCGTCTGCCCAATAGCCGACGAGGGCCGGGTCCGTCGCGTAGGATCGCACGAACCGCGCCGGCACGCTGCGGGCGGCCCGGGCGAGGCCCTCCCGGGCAAGCTCGTGGTAGCGCTCGACGCTCATCTTCGAGTACTGCGGCGCAAGCGCCACGCACACGATCCCATCGACGCCGGACTCGGCGAGTCCCTTTGCGGCCTCCGGAAGGCGGGGCGCGGAGTTCCGAAGGCCGAGCGTCACGCGGAACCCTCCGCCGAGCGCGGCCTGGAGCGCATCCGCCTGCTGGAGCGTGTGCTCGCGAAGCGGCCCCGGACCGCCGATCGATCCGTACCGGTGGCGGAGCTCCGCGACCTCGCGCGGTTCGGGCTCGCGGCCGCGGATCGAGGAAAGATAGGCGGGCACCTCGTCGAGCGAGGAAAGGAAGCCGAAGGCCTCGAGGAGGACGCCAATCATCCGCCCGGCTCCCCGCTACCGGCACCCTGCTTCCTGCTCCCCGCTTCCGGGTTCCCGTAGTCGTGGACCGCGTCGACGACGGCGGCCACCACGCCGGGGTCGGTCGCCGGGAGCATCCCGTGTCCCAGGTTGAAGATGTGGCCGGGCCGTCCCGCGGCCCGCCGCAGGACCTCGCGCGTCTTTCGCACGGCGACGTCGCGTCCGGCAAGGAGCGCCACGGGGTCGAGGTTGCCTTGGATCGCGCGGTGCTTCCCGATCGCGGCCCACGCATCGTCCAGGGGTACCCGCCAGTCGACGCTCACGGCGTCGCCGCCCGCCTCGGCAAGGAGCGGAAGGAGGCGCGGGTTCCCGACCGCGAAGTGGATCGTGGGGACGCCTTCGTCGCGGAGCCGGGAGAGCAGGGCCTGTGAATGGGGGAGGACCTGCGCCGCGTAGTCGTCGACGCCGAGGTGGCCGGCCCACGAGTCGAACACCTGGATCACGGCGGCGCCGGCGCGGTGCTCGGCGATTGCGAGGTTTCCGAGGTGCTCCGTCCAGTAGGAAAGGAGCCGGTCCCAGGCCGCGGGTTCGGTGAGCATCAGGCGCTTCGTGTCCTCGAGGTTCCTCGACCGGCCTCCCTCGATCAAGTACGACACGAGCGTGAACGGCGCGCCGACGAAGCCGACGAGGGGGACCGAAAGCTTCGAACGGAGGATGCGGATCTCGTCGAGCACGTACCCAAGCGTGTCCTCGACGTCGAACGGGCGGAGGCGCGCGACGTCGGCGGGCGTGCGGACCGGGGTCGCGACGACCGGGCCCGCCATGTCCTGGATCTCGACCTGGAAGCCGGCCGCGATCAGCGGGAGCGACAGGTCGGAAAAGAGCACGGCGGCGTCGATCGGGAAGCGTTCGACCGGGAGCATCGTGATCTCGGCCGCGGCCTCGGGGTCTTGCGCAAGCTCCAGGATGCCGCGCTCCTTCCGCCGCGCCTTGTACTCGGGAAGGTAGCGGCCGGCCTGGCGCATGAACCAGACGGGCGTGGCGTCGACCTCCTTTTTTGCGAGCGCGCGGAGGATCCGGTCGTTCACGCGTCCCCATGCCCGCGTTGCCTAAAAACCTGTCGCGCGACCTCGGCCAGGAGCGCGGGGAACCGAGCCTCGGCGGGGACCACGTCGACGCGGACGCCCGCCCGCGCGAGGGCCCGCCGGGTCGGCTCCCCGATCGCGCCGACGACGCCGACCTCGAGCGCCGTGCGGACCGCGGGCCCGGAACCGGACCCATCGGAGAGCGCGAGGAAATTCTCGACCGTCCGCTCGCTGCCGAACGTGAAGGCGGCAAGGTCGCCCCGCGCGATCCGGCCGTAGACGTCGCCGAGGGCGGCGTCGAGCGGGGGCGGATCCAGCGTGTAGAGCGCCACGTCGGCGACCTCCGCGCCGGCCGCACGAAGGCCCCGCGGAAGCTCGGGGGTCCCTTGGTCGCTTCGAAGAAGGAGCACGCGACGTCCGCGGAGTCCGTCCCCGGCGAGCGCGCCGAGGATGCCTTCGGAGGAGTGCTCTTCGGGGACGAGTTCGCCCGGGACCCCGGCGGCCTCCAGCGCATCGTGCGTGACGGGCCCGATCGCCACGGTCGAGGCGCGTGCGAGCGCCGCGACGACGGGCCGCCGGTTCGCGATACCGGCCGCCCGCTGGAGCGCGAGGCGGACCGCGGTCGCACTGGAGAAGACGACGACGTCGATCTCGCCGCGGACGAGGCGGTCCACCGCGGATGGAAGGCCCGGTGACGGGATCTCGCGAAGGACGAGCATCGGGGCGGACACCGGGAGGAGCCCGTGCTCGCGCGCGATCGCCTCGGTCTCCGGGATCCGGTCGGAGGGGCGCGTGAGGAGCACGCTAGGGACGCGCGAGGCGGAGAAGCTCGTCCCCCCCTTCCGCGCGGAGCCGTTCGACGAGCCGGCGCTCTGCGGGCCCGGGTCGGTCGAGGGGGACCGTGGCGGAGGCGCGCACGACCTTGGAGCCGTCCGGGGCGCCGATCGCGGCGTGCGTGAGGAGGCCGCCGGGCGCGGGCGTCGCGGCGACGCCGATCGGTGCGATGCAGCCGCCACCGATCCCGGCAAGGACGCGCCGCTCCGTCTCCGCCGCCGCGCGGGTCGGTGCATGGTCGATCGCCGACGCAAGCCGCGCCGCCTCCGACCCTTCGCGGGCCGTGACGGCGAGCGCGCCTTGGCCCGGCGCGTGCGGGAACCGCGCCTCGTCCAGCGGCTGAAGGGGGAGGTCGAGACCGAGGCGGCGGATCCCGGCCTCGGCGAGGACCAGCGCGCCGTATTCGCCGTCGCGCCATTTGCGGACCCTCGTGTCGAGGTTCCCGCGGATCTCGCGGACCGAAAGGTCGGGCCGCATCGCGAGAAGGAACGCGCGCCGGCGCACGCTCGATGTGCCGACGACGGTCCCCACGGAAAGCCCGGCGACCGGGCGGTCCGCGACGAGCACGTCGCGGGGAGGCTCGCGGGGCGGGATCGCGGCGATCGAGAGCTCCGACGCAAGCAACGTCGGGAGGTCCTTCAGGCTGTGCACGGCGAGGTCGATCGTTCCGGCGAGGACCTGGTCGTCGAGCTCTTTCACGAACGCGCCGTAGCCGAACGACCGGAGCGACTCCTTGTCGTAGAGATCGCCGCTCGTCTTCACCTGCACCGCTTCGATGGCGACGTCGGAGTGCGCTTCGCGCAAGGCCTCCGAGACGATCTCGGCCTGCCGGCGCGCGAGCGCGGACGCGCGCGACCCTACCCGGAGGCGCATCGCCGGAAGGCCTCCTCGGCGGCGCCGAGCGTCTCCTCGACCTCGGGCCCGCCGTGGGCGAAGGAGGAGAACCACGCTTCGAACTGCGAGGGCGGAAGATACACGCCGCGCGCGAGCATCTCGGCGAAAAACCGAGAGAAACGGGGGACGTCGGACGTCCGGGCCGAGGCGTAGTCCGTGACGGGCCCCCGCGCAAAAAACGGCGTCCACATCGAGCCCACGCGGTTCACGACGACCGGGATGCCGGCCTTCGCGGCGGCCGCCTCGAGGCCGTTCGCGACACGTTCTGCCGTGCGGTCGATCGAGGCGTAGACGGCGGGGGTGAGCGCCTCGAGCGTCGCGAGGCCGGCCGCGACGGAGAGCGGGTTTCCCGAGAAGGTGCCCGCCTGGTAGACCTTCCCTTCGGGCGCGACTTGCGCCATGAGGTCGGACCGGCCGCCGAACGCGGCGAGCGGGAGGCCGCCGCCCAGTACCTTGCCGAGCGTCGTCAAGTCCGCCGAGACACCGTACCGCTCGGCGGCGCCCCCGAGCGCGAGGCGGAGCCCCGTGATGATCTCGTCGAAGAGAAGGAGCGTGTCGGTCTCGTCGCAGGCCTCGCGGAGCGCCCGAAGGTAGCCGGGCGCGGGCGGGATCACGCCGACGTTCCCCAGCACGGGTTCGACGAGGACTGCGGCAACGTCCCGTGCGCGGAGTTCGGCGCGGACGCGCTCCGCGTCGTTGAACGGCACGACGGTGGTCCGGGCGGCCGTCTCAGGAAGGACGCCCTCGGAGTCGGGGACGCCGTGCGTGAGCGCGCCCGAGCCCGCCGCGACGAGGACCGCGTCGTGGGAGCCGTGGAACCCGCCGTGCACCTTCACGATGCGAGGGCGTCGGGTCGCGGCGCGCG
>JBQTJL010000269.1:0-8577 GCA_052387135.1 Methanobacteriota archaeon
AATGGTTGATATTCCCGACGAACGTGGAGCCGTCCGGCGCAAGGTCGTGCGCGATCACGACGTTCGGCGCGGCTGCGTGCTCGTCGTGCTGTTGCGAGACGACGGACGGGGCAAGGAGCGAGAAGGCAAGGAGGGAGAGAACTACTGCGCGCATGCGGGGGACCCTCATTCCGAGGGCGCGTCTGGATATTTAACGGTTCTTGCCGCCCTGCTAGCCATATAAATCGCGGATGCGCTTCCCGGGACGATGCCCGGCGCGCTCCTCTTCCTCAACGGCCCCATCCTCACGATGGACCCCGAGCGCCCGCGGGCCGAGGCTGTCCTTTTTTCCGCTGGCCGCGTAGCCGCCGTCGGCTCGGAACGCACCCTGCTTTCCCGGAAGGACGCCGAGACGCGGGTCGTGGACCTTTCCGGCCGATGTCTCGTCCCGGGCTTCGTCGACGCGCACACGCACCTCTCTCGTTTCGGCGCGCAACGGGCGCGCCTCGGTCTCGGGAAGCAGGAAGCGGGGAGCAGGGAGCAGGCGCTCGCGGCGGTCGAACGGAGGGTCCGCGCGACGCCCGCGGGCAAGTGGGTCGTGGGGCACTCGTGGGACGAAAGCGGATGGTCGGATCGGCGCTACCTCACGCGGGCCGAGCTCGACCGGATCGCGCCGGACCGCCCCGTGCTCCTTCTTCGCGTCTGCACGCACATGGCAGTCGCGAACGCGGCCGCGCTCGAACGCCTCGACCTTGCGCCGGACCACGTCGACGCCGCGACCGGGCTCCTCCGGGAGGCCGCGGTGGTCGAAGCCGTGAACCAGCTCGAGCCTCCGCTGGCCGAACGTCGTACCCTCCATCGCGGCGCGTGCGAGGACGTGTTCGCGGCCGGCATCACGAGCGTGCACGACATCTGCGACGCCGACGACGTGCGGCTGTGGCAGGCCGGCCCGGACCTTGGACCGCAGCCGCGGGCGACCTTGAACCTCCGCGAACCGCTCTTTCCCCATGCCGAGGGGCTAGGGCTCTCCACTTCGTTCGGAAACCCCCACGTGAGGCTCGGCGGCATCAAGCTGTTCTTGGACGGCTCGCTCGGCGCACGCACCGCCGCAGTGTCCTCCGGCTACGCCGGCCACCCTTCCGAGCGCGGAGAGCTCCTCTACTCGAGAGACGATCTGCTCGCCCTCGCCCGAAAGGTCCATCGAGCGGGCCTTCAGCTTGTAATGCACGCGATTGGCGACGCCGCGATCGACGTGGCGCTCGGCGCGGTCGAGGCGGCCCAACGAGAGCACCCGCGCGCGGACGCGCGCCACCGCATCGAGCATTGCGAGCTGGCGAGCGACGAGGCCATCGCGAGGATGGGGGACCTCGGCGTCGTCGCGTCGATGCAGCCGAACTTCGTCGGGAACTGGAGCGGGCCCGGCGCGCTCTACGAGCAACGCCTCGGCCGAGAGTGGCACGGTCGGGACAACCGGATGCGCCGCATGCTGGACCACGGGGTGGCGCTCGCGTTCGGGAGCGACGGGATGCCGTACGGGCCCCTCTACGGGGTCGCGTCCGCGGTCGCGGCGCCCGGAAAGGAGCAGCGGATCTCCGTCGAGGAGGCGCTCGCGGCGTACACGCGAGGCGGGGCCTACGCGGGCTTCGCCGAGCGCGAGGTCGGCATGTTCCGCGAAGGGATGCTCGCGGACGCCGTCGTCCTCCCCGAGGACCCGCGGCGCGCAAAGGAAATTGCCAAGGTCCACGTCGACGAGACGTTCCTCGGCGGCGTCTCCGTGTACCGAAGGCGAAGCGCATAGGCTGGGACGGGCTCCGCGGCCCATGCGGGGCCTTTCGGGGAAGAGAGCGCTCGTGAGGGGCGCCGGCCGCGGCCCACGTCACGGGGGCGACCTTCGTCGTCGACGGCGGCGAATCCATCTGACGGCTACGGTCGTGGCGCGAACAACGCGACCAGTGCGGAGCAAAGCAGCAGGAGCGGCGGACCCGGGAACGGCGTCTCCGCCGCGGGAGGCTCGACCGGGACGGGCGGCTGGCTCTCCACCACGAAGTGCGTGAGGTTGTCGTCGTTCACCCAGGATACGATCGTCCCCGGCCGGACGACCAGGGTCGCCGGCTTGAAGTTGGCCCCGGCCATCCGCACCTCGACCGTCCCGTTTTCCGGCGCCGAGGCGTCGACGGTGATGATGCCCTCCATCCAAGGATGCGGGTGGCAGTGGTAGAAGAAGATGGCCGGCGCATCGAACGTACGGTTCCACGTCTCGTTCGGGCGTATCGCGGGGCTAATGACGCCTCCCGGCTTGTGAAGGGGCGTGTGGGCCGCGACGTCCGACGGGACGGCCACGGCGAACGCCAGCGCCAAAGCGAGGAGGAAGACGCGCTGCAAGGCTACCAGACCTGGACGGCGCACCATCCTTATCCTTTTTTTTGCTAAGGGCGCGCCTCCCGCCTCGCCTCGCGGGAAAGAAGCGCGAGCTCGACCACGAGCACGGCGGCGCCGACGGCGGCGGCGACCCCCGAAGCGATGGCGAGCGGTGCGCGGAGCGGCCCCTCCGAGACGGTCGCGCCCTGCGCCGCGTGCGCCTCGTGCGCGGCCGACGACGGGGCGACCTCGAGGCCGAACGTCGAAGCGTGGAAGCCCTCGTGGAAGTACGAGTACCGCGCCGACCAGTTCCCGGGGAACGGGATCACGGCCACGGCCGAATACCGGCCGTCGCCCGACGGCGAAAGGACCGCGGCCGGAAGCTCGATGCCTGTACCGGATTCCCGGAGGAGCAGGGTGATCTCGCCGGCCCCGTCCCAGGGCGAGCCGCCCCGCACGAGCGTCACGTCGAATACGTTGAAGCCGACCGTCGCCGGCACGACAAGGAATCGGGCGTGGGCGAGGCCGAACGCGGAGCGCTCCTCGAACGTCCGCACCGCCGCGGTGTGCTCGCCCACGACCGCGGTCGGGACCGTCGTGAGGACGCCAGAGAGCAGGAAGACGACCGCAAGGAGCGCGACCTCGGCCCGAAGCGCGTTCCGGAGCGCCGATTTCGCGCGAGGGTGGCCGCCAAGCCGCGGTGCAAGCACGAGCCGGTTCACGCCGGCGAGGCAGACGGAACCAGCGAGTAGCACCGTCTTCCCCGCGACGGCGCGGCCGTAGAGCGTCGTCGCGACGGATCCGGGCGAAGGGACGAACCAGGACGCGATGAGAAGCCCCGCCGCGGCGGACAGCGCGAGCCCGCTCCATGCCCAAGGCGAGAACCAGCGGACGAAGCGGCCCAGGTCGAGGCCGTCGGCGCCGCGCGACGGAAGCACCACGAACAGGACCGCGACGAGGCCGCCGAACCAGAACGCGGCGCCCAGAAGGTGGAGGAAGTCGGCGCCCGCCCCGACGGTCCGTCCCACGAAGGAACCGGAATGGCTGAGCACGCTCATGCCGGCCTGCGAGACGATGGCCGCGCACGGTGCAAACGCGAGAAGCCTCTTCGTCTCGGCGCGGAAGGTCGCGACGAGGACGGTGAGCACGAGGGCGCCCTGCTGCAGGATGAGGAGCCGGCCCGTGGCCGTCGTCCGCACCGCCTCGAAAAGTTCTCCGCCGGAGCCGGAGAACTCGACGAGCCTCGGGACGGCCAGGGCCAGGGACGCGCCGACCGCGGAAACCGCGGCCGCGAGGATCACGCGGCGCCCGCGCGCGAGCGCGTCCGGGGGGATGTCGCCGCCGTAAAGCCGCGGGCGCGCGACGAGCCAGACCACGGCGGGCACGCCGAGGAGGACCGCGAGGCCCGCAAGGAGGACGCCCTTCGCGAGCGACGCCGGGAGGTAGTCCGACGCGCCGTGGGTCTGCGATCCGTGCGCCGCGAGGATCGTCTCGCGGGTGGGGCTTGCGTTTCCCACGACAAAGTAGAGCGAGCCGCTCGTCACGTGCGTGTCGACCGAGAGGACCCGCCATTGGAGCACGTACACGCCGGGCCCGCCCTGCATCAACGGCACGTAGGCGCTCCGGGCGTCCTGCGGGTCGAGGTCGAAGGCGCCCGTGTCGACGCGGCCGCCGCGGTCGTCGAGCACGACGGCCTCGCCCCGCTGGAGCCCCTCCGTGAAGAGGAGGTGGACGGACGGCGGAAGCTCGTCCCACCGGTCGCCGTTCCCCGGGTGCGACTGGACGATGTAGGCGTGGGCGGCGGCCGACGGGAACAGCGCGAGCGCCAACGCGAGCCCGAGCGCGAGCCCGTGGGCGAGCCCGACGAAGCGCATCGGCGTGTCAACCGGCGACGAAGGCGATCGTGGTCACGCGCGGCGCATCCACGAAGAGGTTCACAGGCTCGAGCGTCTCCATCTCGATGACCGAGATCACGCCGTCCGTCTCGCGGGCGACGATGACGTAGCGCTCCGTGGCAAGGATGCTCGTGCCGTGCTGGCCGGCCGCGTGCGCGGGTTCGAGGAAGCCCGTGTAGATCGAGCGGGCGACCGTGCCGGCGGCGACGTCGATCACGTGGACGATGGGCAGGTCGTTTGCGGGCGTGAAGGCGTACACCTTGCCGTCGGCGGTGTGGTGGAACTCCATGTGGCCGAAGCCGGTGAGGTTCACGAGGCCCACGACCTCGTTCGTCGCGACGTCGATGATCGTCGTCCCGTTCCGGTGGCTGGAGAGCATCCGGGTCTCGTTGTGGAACATGATGGGCTCGTGCGCTCCCGGCCAGACCTGGCCCCCGCCCGTCAAGTCCTTCACGAACGAGTCGGTGCGCGTGTCGACGACCGACACTTTCTGCGGGCCGCCGCAGGCGAAGAACGCGAAGCCGGTGCGCCGGGCGTACGACGTCCCGTGGGTCCCCTGGCACGTCGGGATCGTCCCCGTCGCCCGGTGGGCCGCGAGGTCGATCACGTGGACGGCCGCGTCGCCCGTGTTCGTCGCGTAGGCCTTGTTGCCGAGCTCGGGCGCCCAGAGGAGCTTGCCGTGGCCCGTGGGGCCGGTCGCGTTCGCCGAGGCGGGGACGCGGTGGGTGACGTTGAGGGACGCCGTATCGATGACGTAGAACGTGCCGTCGCCGTCGGCGTGCGTCCAAACCTCGTTCCCGAAGCGCGGGTTGTAGATGTGGACGGGGCGCTGGCCGACGGGCACGTTCTTCACGATCGCGCGGCTCGCCGTGTCGATGACGAGCACTTCGCTTTTCGTCTGCTCGTTCACGAGGACCTTCGAACCGTCCGCCGTCACGACGGCGTCGCCGAAGCTCAGGTTGTCGACCGGGATCCGGTGGACGGGCTCGGAGACCAAGGGGTTGTAGACCGCGATCTGGTACGGCGAGAAGGCCCAGAGGAGGCCGCCCGCGTCGGGGACGGCGGACGCGAGCTCGGTTTCGAGCCGGGCGTTCTCGGCGGAACCCGAGGCGAGCTCCGTGGTCATGCGGGCGTTCTCGGCCTCGAGACGCGAGACGTCGGCCCGCAGGGCGGCAAGGTCCTCGTCCGAGGCGGACTCGTTGCCGAGGCAGCCGGAGAGGAGGGCGGGCAGGAGAAGGAACGCGAGGAGAAGCGGGCGCGGCATCGTCATGGCCTCTTTTGGCGGATTTCGAACAAGCGGTTCCTTCCTATGAAGGTTTCGCAAGCGGCACGTCGTCACCGGCGATGCGAGTAGAACCGCCGCCACAGGTCGGCGAACCGGTCCACGAGGTCGGGCGTGGGGCGCCAGCGCACGATCAGCCGCTCGATCCGCCGGCGGTCCGAGACCCGGAAGCCGGGATGGCCCTCGACGGGTTCGACGAGCCCCGCGTCTCGGAGCTTCGACAGGTGGTACGTGACGGTCGATTTCGAGACGCGCGTCTCGGCACGGATCTCGTCGTGCGTCGCGGACCCCCGCTGGAGAAGGAACAGGAGGACCTGGAACGGGACGGGCTGCCGGATGAGCGCCAGGGTCTCGCGCTCTTCCGATCGCGGCCGTTCGCCGCTTGCGGCGTAGAACCGGCGGTACCCCGATTCCTCCACAGCCTCCACCAGTCCGTCGGCGACAAGGTTGTTGAGATGGTAACCCGCAAGCTGCTCGCTCACCTCCGCCTGGCGCGCCAGCTCGCGGAGGTGGAGCCCCGGGTACCGGGCGACGAGGGACACGAGCCGCCGTTTGATCTCGATCGCGCTTCCGCTCATTCAAACCTTTGGGGCAGGAACAAGGGGGTCACGAGGAGAAGCACGGTGGCGAGGTCCGCGACGGCGTCCACGAACTCGACCTCGGAGTGTTCGAGAAAGCCGGACAGGGTCGAGTACGCGACGACGAAGCTCTTCGCCGCGAAGATCGTGAAGGCCGCCGCGACGAACGCGAGGCGCCGGTCGCGCGTCCGTCGCCACCCGGCGAAGGCGAGCACGAGCAACCCCGCGCTGATCAAGCCGGAAAGCGCCGAGAACCCGACGGCGATGTCGGTGTAGTGGACCATGGGACCGACGCGGCATTCCCGGCCGGGGGGAAAAAGGAGTCGCTCCTTCCCGTGCTCACGGAGCCGCTACCCTGGCGCGGCGCCCAAGACTCCGGCGGCGACCGGCGGCGCTACGCTACGCGACGAGCGTGTCAGGCGGGATCGCCGCCACCTTCTCCGTTCGCGGCATCCAGGATTTCGTCACGGCATCGTACGCCCTGTAGGTGCGGCTGCACGTGCGCGGACCGGAACCGGCCGGGTCGAGGGCGAATCCGACGGTCGTGTTCGAAGCACCGGCGCCGAGGCGGGGGCAGCTCCAGGCCGTCTGGAGGCCTCCGACGCCGTTCGTTTCCTGCCAGACCGAGGCGGACGTCCCCACAATCACGACGTAGGTCGCGAGGCCGCACCGTGCGGCCCAGAGCGCTGGGTTCAGCGGGCCGTCGTCGGCCGGGATGTCGTCGGCGGTCCCGAGCAGTTTGTCAGGGCCGGCGCTCGCGCCCCTCTGGAGGCCGCTGAAGGGCCCTTCCTCCTCCGTGAGGTGGCCCGCCGGGAGCCCTTCTTCCACGCCCGGCGGCCCCCCGATGAAGCCGTTCGACTCCATCCAGAACTCGAAGATTCCGTCGTTGCTGTAGACGTAGCACCGCTCCCCGTTGTCCGGATTCTCGACGGTCGTCGCGCGGGGGTGGGCCAGAACGGACGGGCTCAAGGCGAGCAACAGGCAGGCAATCGGGACGAGCAGGTTACGGGTCATGCAGCTTCCTCCGGTTTTGTCGATTCCCGAACTCCTTGTCGATATTAGAACCTTTTCGTGAGAACCTCGTTGTGTCCAGCCCGGAGCGACAGTTCGACTGGCGACAAACATTATATCCGCGGAAGTTCACTGCCGGGACGGATGCCGAGGCCGGATCCGGGGGTGGCGCTGCTTCTCGTCGGCGTCCTCGTTGCGTTGGCCGTGCCGGCGGTCCCGCACCCCGCCGGTCCGCCGAGCGAGGCGCCGGGGTGGGCCCCGGCCGCGCTCTCGCGAGTGCGGCACGACTGCGCCCACGATTGGCAGCAGTCGCACTCGGCGCCGCGCGACGGCCACGAACTCCTCGCCCTCGACGTCGGCGAGAAGGCGGTCCCGGGGGCGCCCTCCGGCGCCTTCGTCCTCCGGCTCGTCTACGAGGGTGGCTGGGCCGGCACGGTCGGCCCCGACCCGGTGACGTTCCAGACGACGTTCCAGCAGTCCCCTTCGAGCGCGCCAGGCCCGCGCGCCGCCACGTTCTCCCTGCAGCGCCCCAACGGCGCCCTCTCGTCCTCGATCTCGCAGGGCGTGTACGAAGGTCCCTGGAGCGCCGCCGGCGGCGCCACGCCCGTCTTCGTGGGCGCGCCTTCCAAGGACATGAACGCGGGGGCCGAAGACGACACGTACCGCGTCATCGAGGTGGCGTTCCGCCACGCCGACTTCCGGCTGAAGAACGGCGACGTCCTTCTCGACTTCTCCGTGGTCGCGTCGGTCGCCGGCACGAAGGGCGACCGGCTCGCCGGCGGGTTCCATGCCGCGGACGGGACGTACGTCCCCGATTGTCCGCTGAACGGGACGCCGGAGGAATACTACTACGGCCCCACCCCGACCTCGCCCGGCGCCACGTACACCGTGCGGGCGAGCCCCTGGGTGCCTCCTCCTCCCACCGCCGAGTTCACGTTCGCGCCGGAGACGGCGACGACCCTCGTCGGCGTCCGCTTCACGGACGCCTCCACGAAGCCAGAGGCCGGCATCCGGTCCTGGCACTGGGACTTCGGCGACGGGACGAACTCGACCGAACGGAACCCCGTCCACCGGTTCACGAAAAAAGGGAGCCTCCCCGTGACGCTCCGCGTGATCGACGGGGACGGGCTCGTCGCGACGAGGACCAAGACCGTTCCGGTCGTGAACCTTCCGCCGGAGGTCTCCTTCCGACTCGAGCCCGCCGCGCCGAAGCCCGGCGAGGACGTGCGGTTCGAGGCGGTCGCCGCCGACCCGGACGGCTCCATCGCATCGTGGACGTGGCGCTTTGCCGGCGGACGCGAGGCCGGGGGCCCGAACGCGACGCACCGCTTCGCGACCGAGGGGCGGCACCGCGTCACGCTCACGGTCGTCGACGACGACGACGCCAGCGCGACGTTCGCGGACCTCGTGACCGTCGCAAACGCCACGGCGCCGGCCGTGCCCGCCGAAAACGCGACCGTGTGGGTTGTCTTCT
>JBQTJL010000270.1:0-8415 GCA_052387135.1 Methanobacteriota archaeon
GTCGCGTCCGCGGACGCGGACCGGATCGAGCCCGGGCGACTGTTCCGCCTCAAGGACCTCGGGAACCTCGAAGCGGCGACGACGACGCGCGCCTCCTACGCCGGAAACGACCTTGGCGTCGTCCGGCAGGGCGCCCCGATCCTCCATTGGGTGCCCGCGGCCCACGCGGTTCCCTGCACGGTGGTCGGCGTCGACGGGACCGCGAGCGAGGGCGTCGTCGAGGACGCCGTGCTCCGGGAACGGCCCGGCGCCGTGGTCCAGTTCGAGCGCGTCGGGTTCGCAAGGCTCGACGCGGTGGGACGGGCCCGCGTCCGCGCCTATTTCGCCCACCGGTGATTTCGAGCAGATTCGGAACAAGGTGAAGACCCCTCGCGTCCCCTTCCTGGGCATGGACGCACCTCGGCTCCTGCTTGCCGCGATGCTCGTCGGCGGAGCGGTCCTCGTCGGGATCGCGACGCCGGCCGCGGCCGCGACCTGCCCCACGAGCTATCTTACGAGCAACCCCTATCTCACGAGCGTCTCGCGCGACGCGACGAACTGGCACAAGTTCGGCCCGGCCCCCGATTCGAACTCCGTGGTCGTCGAATCCTTCGACGGGACCGCAAACGTAGGGGTGTACCGTCTATCGTCCGGATCGTGCTCGCTCGCATGCGCGGGAGCCGCGTTCCCCGGACTCGTGTTCATCTGCCCCCTACTCTCCGGCACGTACTTCACCAAGGTCACGTACGGGTGGAGCCTCACGAATTTCGTCACGTACGTGGCCTACTTCGGGGGCTAGCCGATAACATAAAAAGGGCCCGGACCATCCCTTCGCGTGGCGCCCCGCCGCATCGTCTCGCTCGCCCCGAGCAACACCGAGATCCTGTTCGCGCTGGGGCTCGGCGACCGCGTCGTGGGCGTCGACGAAGACTCGGATTGGCCTTCCGACGGTCTCCTTGGAAAGAAGAGGGTCGGCCGCGACCTCCAGATCGACGTCGACGAGGTCGCGGGGCTTGCGCCCGACCTCGTCGTCGCCGCGGAGAGCGTTCCCGGGATGGAGAAGGTCGTCGCGGGCGTGCGGGCGGCTGGCCTGGCCCACATCGTGCTCCACCCGAGGACGTTCGAGGACGTCTTCACGGATATCCTGACGGTCGCCGAGGCCTGCGGCGTCCCCGACACGGGGCGCGGGCTCGTAGCGCGCCTTCGCGCGCGCCTTCCTCGTCCCCCGTCCCTCGTCCCCCGTACCCGCGTCTACTGGGAATGGTGGCCGAAGCCGTTCTACTCGCCGGGCCGCTGGAGCTGGATGAACGGGATGCTCGCCGCGGTCGGCGCGGAGAACGTGTTCGCCGACGTCGACGCCGAGAGCTTCCGACCCAAGGAGAGGGACGTCGTCGCGGCCGCTCCGGACGTGATCGGGCTCTGCTGGTGCGGCACGCTCGAAAAAAAGATGGACCCGGCCGCCGTCGCGCGGCGCCCGGGCTGGCGCGACGTGCCGGCGGTCGCGAGAGGCCGCGTGTTCGCGTTTCCGGAGGCCCTCTTCGGGCGCCCCGGGCCACGGCTCGTCGACGGCGTCGAGACGCTGGCGGCGCACCTTCCTCGTCCCTCGTCCCCCGTCCCCGAGGTGACGACGTGAGCCGCATCGCGACCGGCACCGGCGACAAGGGCGACACGGGTCTTGCGGACGGGTCCCGCACGAAGAAGACGTCGCTCCGCATCGAGGCGTACGGCACCGTCGACGAGCTGAACGCGCATCTTGGCGCAGCACTCCTTCTCGTGCGGGACGGGCCGCGCCGCGAGCTCATCGCGCGCGTCCAGAGCGAGCTCTTCGTGCTCGGCTCGGACCTCGCCGCGCCGAAGGGCGGGACTCTTCCTCGGATCGAGACGGCCCATGTCGCCGCGTTGGATCACGACCTCGACCGGATCGAGGCGTCGCTCCCGGAGCTTCGTCGGTTCATCCTGCCGGCCGGGACCCCCGCCGCGACCTCGCTCCACCTTGCCCGCACGGTCGCGCGCCGGGCCGAGCGCGCGTGCTGGCGGATCGCGGACGAGGGCGAATGGGTGAACCCGCAGGCGCTCGTCTACTTGAACCGCCTGTCCGACCTCCTCTTCCTCTTGGCCCGGGCCGAGAACCGGGCGGCCGGCGGGGGCGACGTCGAGGTCCGGCTGCGGTAGCGGTCGCCCATAAGTTTTAAAAGGGGGCGGGCCACATGGGGCTTCGTGAGGCTCGTGTTCCTCGTCGTCATCGTCGTTGCCGCCTTTTCGGGCTGCGTCGGGAGCGACGAAGAGCGGTCCGCGCCGGCACCGGTCGAGCGGGCGCCCCCCTCGAACCAGACAACGGCGCCGCCTCCGCCCGCGCCGAAGCCGAGGACGGACGGGCACGAGCACGGATCGCACGGGGCGACCGAGACGAAGCGGCACCCGATCGAGGTCTTCACGCTCCGAGACTGCACCGGGTTCTCGGCGTTCTTCCCGGCCGACATGACGAGGATCCGCGCGTCCGTCGACCGCGACTTCACGCCGGTCACGTTCGGGAACCAATCCGCGGTCGGCGTCCTGTTCTTCATCGCGCACACCTGCACGGCGATCCTCAAGGGCAAGGTCGTCGAGAACTTCACGGACGTGCTCGTGATCACGCCGGTGGAGCCCTCCGAGAAGTACGGCCATCCCGCGATCAACATGTCGTTCTACGCGATCAGCTTCTACAACAACAACGAGGATTTCCTCACGATGATGGGCCACCACGGGTTCCCGGGAGAGCCCGCGAACGCGACGGTCGGCGTGGGGAACGTCTCGTTCCCGGTACCTACGCCGCTCGGGGGCGGGCTCCACCAGTACGACCTTGCCTTGGGCGACGCGGCGGGCGAGCTCCTATCGATCACGGGCTCGTCCGGGACCGACCGCCAGACCTCGAGCGAGTTCGAGATCTTCCGGATCTTCGCGGCGGACGAGCAAGGGATCCACATCTACGACGAGTTCATCGCGCCGCACTCGCACGCGACGAACGGGACCTCGTTCCTCCGGGCCCGCCCGGGCTCGAACCTCGCGGGGGTCGCCGTGGCGCCGAACGAGCCCGGGTTCCTCGTGGGCGACTACGACTATTCGTTGAACGTGGTCGTGCACCACGTCGACCGGAAAGCGTAGGATCCGCTCAAAGCCGCGGATGCCACGTCGGCGGCTGGATCTTTCCTTCGAGCCCGTCGAGCGTCCCGGTGGTCGCGACGAGGTCCGCGATCGGGCGAAGCTCGGCGACGAGCCGATGCAGGTCGAGTCCCACGTCGAGACTCGCGTTCGCTTCGATGCGGGGGAGGCCCCATCGGAGCATGTTGTGCATGCCGGTCCGGTTCCCGCGACGGTATTGGTAGAACGCGACAGCGGCCTGGATGAGGCCCTGATAGAGTTCCTTCTTGGGACCGGGAGGTAGCGTCTGCCAGACGTCTTCGAGGACGTCGTGGGCCTCGAAGTACTCGCCGTGCTCGACGAGCTCCCGGGCGCGCGCGATCTCCGGAGGCATCACGTCGTTCTTCCTCCCTGCTTCCCGCTTCCTGCTTCCCGCTTCCGAACAGCGTCGATCAGCGTTTGCACAAATCCACAAAATTCCGGAAGATGCGTTCCCCGTGCTCCGTGTGCTCGACCTCGGGATGGAACTGGAGCCCGTAGCGGGGAAGGTGCCGGTGTCGCATCGCCTGGACCGCGCATCCGTCGCTTTCGGCAAGGTTCAGGAAGTCCTTCGGAAGGACCGAGACTTCGTCGTTGTGGGACTCCCAAGCGGTGAACGTCGCGGGCACGCCGGCGAGGATCGTGTCGTCGTCGACGAGGCGCCGGACCTTCGTCGCGCCGAATTCGGGCATCTTGCCGGGGGCCGCGGCGCCGCCGTAGTGCTTCGCCATGAACTGGTGCCCGGCGCAGATGCCGAGGATCGGGAACCGCGCCTCTTCGAGGTAGTCGCCGCATGCGCCGAGCGCGTCGGCGAGCCCTACCCGAGGTGCGCCGCCGGAGAGGACGAGGCCGTCGACCGCCTCGACCTCGGAGAAGGGGGTCGTGTTCGGGACGATCTTCGTCTCGACGCCGATGTATTTCAAGACGCGCCATTCCCGGTGCGTCCATTGGCCCCCGTTGTCGACGACGAAGACGCGCATGGGCTTGGATTGCTTCCCCCCAGATAAATTCTCTCACTCGGGTCGGCGCGCGCCGAGCTGGACGAGCTTGCCGCCCGCGGTGCGCCGCATCCCTTCCGGGGCGGGGTGGGAAAGGAGCCTCCGCGTGAGCCCGTCCGGCGCGGAGCCGAGGACGCCGGTCGTGTCCCGCGCGCGGTTCCGCCAGTGGAGAAGGCCGACGATCCCGAAATAGGCCGCGTGGATCCCGATGAAGAGGACCGCGTCGAGCGAAGCGCGCCACGGGACCGCGGCGCCGAGGGCCGCGTCCGCGAGCGTCCCCAACGCGAAGCCGTACGCGCGGACCAGCGCGGGGAGCGCGAAGAACCCGAAGTAGGTGAGGAGGAAGGCGAGACCTACGAAGTGGAGGAGCCCGTAGAGGCGCACCCACCGCATCTCGCGGGGAGCGACGACCGGCTCCCTAAGCTTCCGCCATCGCGGCACGACGCGCGAGAGGCGCTTCCGGAGCCACGCCTGGGCGTCGCCGTAGAGGTTTCGGCAGTCGAGCCCGTGCGCCACCATGTAGTAGACGTCCATGCGAAGGTGGAGGAAGAATTGGGTGAGGATCTGGAGGAAACAGAGGAGCGCGGCAAGCTTCGCAAGGCCCACCACGGTGGGACTTCCGAAGGCGGGCACCGCGCCGGATTCACCGAGGAACGCGACGAGGATCGCAAGGCCACCCATGCTTGCGTCGCTCCACATGCCGGCCGCGTAGACCTTCACGCGGTCGCGGGCGGGAAGCAGCCAGAGGTCGGACGCGTCCGTCTGCACCGCAAGGTAGAACACGCGGGTACCGAGCGACAGGGAGGCCCGGGAACCGTACGCTCGCGCCAGGAGCACGTGCGAGAGCTCGTGCTTCGCGACGACCACGATCATCGTGAGGAAGGTCGTGAGCCCGACGAGCGTGTACCAGTCGGTCCAGAAGAAGTCGGCGGCCGACGGAAGGTACGAGGGCTCGGCCGCGATGACCGCGAGCCCGGCGACGGCGGGGAGTGCGACGAGCCACGCGAGCAGCGGCGACTTCATCCATCCGAGGTGTTCGGGCCCGAGCCGGTCGAAGACGGTGCGGCGTTTCTTCGGCCGCAGACGCTCGGGGACGGGTGCGCCGTTCAACCGCTCGACGAAGCCGCCCGCCGTGATGGAGCGGACGAACGCGTCGACGTCGACCTCGCGGCCGGTCTCGCGGGAGACCGCTCCTTGCGCGTCGGCGAGCTTCGGGGAGCGCTGGAGGGCACGAAGGAGCCGGACCGCGACGAGCGGCATCTCGGCGAAGGTCCCGGTCTCGGGGTTCCCCACGATCCACGAGCCGTCCCGCTCGACCATCGAGAGCGGCGCAAGCTCCGCGGTCTCGATCATCGCTGGGAGCGCATCGTCCGTGGGGCGCGGGGCGGACTTCGATTGGCGGTAGTAGATGCATTCGATGAGCTCGCCGTTCTCCTCGCGTAGATGCAACGAGGACCCTTGGCACCATTGCCATTCCGCGCACGTCTCGCAGGGGCCCTTGCGGAACTTCTCGCGGTCGGTGCGGAACCACGAGTAGCGCCCCTCCCAGACGTCCTTGAAGCGCTCGGTGCGGAGGTCGCCCTGGACCGCGATCGCCCGGTTCACCTCGAGGCAGGTCCCGGCCTTCCCGTCGTAGAGGACGGACGCGATCCGGGTGCCGGCGCCGCAGAAGAAGATGCTCTCGCGGACGCGGCCCTCGAACTCGGACCCGACCCATCCGTCGCAGAGCCAGGAGACGCGGACGCCGGTCGCCTCGCGGTTCACGGGGCGGTTCTTGTCCGCGATCCACTCGAGGAGGTCGCGGAGCTGCTCGTTCGAAAGATGCGTCGAGGGGTCGCTCGCGCGTCCCACCGGCGAGACCGGCCCCAAGTGCCATACCGGGATCTTGAACTCGGCCATCAGCCGGTAGACCTCGGGGACCTCGTGCCAGTTGAACGGTGTCGCGACCGTGTTCACGGTGATGCCGACGTGGGGGTGGCGCGCACGCAGGTACCGGATCGTCTTTACGACCTCGTCGAACGAGCCGCCGAGGCATCGCTGCGTATCATGTCCCTTGGACGCGCCGTCGAGCGATATCGTGAACAGGCTCACGCCGGCTTCGACGAGCCGGTCGACGAGCGAGGGGTCGCGTCCCGTAAGAAGGCAGTTCGTCGTTAGCGAGACGGAGCCGAACCCGAGCGTCTTGAAATACGCGACGATCTCGCAAAGGTCCCGCCGCAGCGTCGCTTCGCCGCCGGTGATCCCGATCGCGATGCGCCGCGCGTCGTAGTCCGCAGCGATCCCGGCGAAGATGCGCTTCACTTCGTCGGTCGAGAGCTCCTGCGGCTTCTCCCACGCGCCTTCGTGGGCCTTCCCTTCGGCCGGATTTCCACAATGAAGGCAGGTGAGGTTGCAGGCGCGGGTCGCCTCCCAGATGAGGCCTTGGAGCTCCGGCGCCCGGATCGCCGCGAGGACTTCCTCCCGGTGCCGCGTGAGGGCTTCCTCTACGGTGACGAGCTCGGCCATGGAGCGTTGTCCCTGCCGTCCGCTTCAGTCACAGATGACGCAAGGGTCCCAGACGACCATCACGGTGTTGAGGTCGGCGGTCATCTCGAGCTTTTCCAGCCACTTGAACTGGATGTTTTCCACGAGGTTCACCTCCTTTCGCGCCCCACCTCCCATTTTCTTCGCGCTATATCATCCTATTCCCCTGAATCCGCGTGTCACGACGCTTCTTGTGCGCCGTGGGCCGTGCGCCGTGCGCCGGGGGCCGTGCGCCGGGGGCGGACGCCGGTTGACGGCATCAACGCTATCACGCGCGGCCCGACTGTCCACGCATGGCCCACGGTGGCGAGCTCCTCGAGAACGATCCGGAGAACCGCTGCGTCGGCTGCGGCCCCGCGAACCCGACCGGGCTCCGGCTCGCGTTCCGCCGCGACGGCGACCGCGTCCGGTCCATCTTCGTCGCCGAGCCTCGCTTCCAAGGCTGGCCGGACCGGCTACATTCGGGCGTGCTGTACATCGCAATGATCGAATGCGCGAACTGGACCGTCTACGGCCTCCTCGGGCGGCCCGGCTTCCCGGCGAAGACGAGCGCGCTCGACTTGCGCGGGCGGGTGGCGGTCGGGGAGACGGTCGAGATCACCGGACGGGTAGAAGGTGGAAGGCAGAAGGAAGACGGGGACGGCCCCCAGACCGTACACGTCGAGGCGCGGGTCCGCGAGGCGACCGTGGCGACGCTTTCGCGCGATTTCGTGTTCCCGACGCGCGACGAGTTCGCGCAGAGGATGGGTTACGCGACCGTGCCTCATGTGGTGGACGATTTTTTTTGTAAAGGCTGTGAGGGGCCTCCGGCCCCTGGCGGTGGCGCCTTCGGCGCGGCGGTGAGCGCCTATGGCGCTGGCTGTGGCGGCTCCGCCGCGGCGGTGAGCGCCTGCGGCGCGGGCGTTGACGAGAGCCTGCTCGCGAAGCGAACCACAGCCGCTTGCGCAGCAAGCCACCGCCGCCGGGCGCAGCCCGGCCACCGCCGTCGAGCGAAGCTCGACCACCGCCAACGTTTTAAGTGAGATGCTCGATACGAGGCCGGTTCCACTCTAGCGGGGTGGGGTAGCCAGGAAATCCCGACGGGCTCATAACCCGTAGATCAATGGTTCAAATCCATTCCCCGCTATCCGAAAAGGGACCCCGCTATCGGACGGGGGTCCCGCTATCCGATGTAGTAGGGTTCTGGAGTTTTGGGCTGCGGTAGACGCTTCCGGGCGTGGGCCTGTTCAAGGACGGCCTCGTAAGCCTCCCGGGACAAGCGGCCCGCCACGTAGTCGGCGTGCGCTGTCGCCAGAAGCTCCTCGGGCGTCCTCGGCTCCCATTTCGGCTCGGGCAGCAGGTCCCGCCTGTTGAGGCGGTCTTCGAGCAGCGGCTGGTTGTAGTGCCGCTCGAAGATCTTCTGCGTGATGCCCAACTGGAGCATCGCCAGTTTCGGGTTCTGGTTGGCGATCAACGTGCCCACGCTCTTGCGGACGACGTGCGTCGTCACGCGCTTGCGCAGGCCCGCAGCCGCGGCCGTCGAGCGGAGAGCGGTGTTGATCCAGTCAACGCTCACGGCCTTGCCCTCGGGCCCGATGAAGAGGGGCGTGTCAAGCCCTTTCCAGCAGGGAAGCGTTTCGAGGTATTCGACCCGAGAGTATCCTGATTTCGGTGTACGCGTGAGTGGGCGTTCGTGGGTCGGGTTCATTGCGGGATACGTCCTTCGAAGTATATGACGAATTGGAGGAGGGCGCGTTGCCAGTACTGCGGCGGGCGTTTC
>JBQTJL010000271.1:0-1972 GCA_052387135.1 Methanobacteriota archaeon
TCGGGAGAAGCTCCACACGTCGCGCGCCCGCGGCCTCCGCGTACGTCCGAAGGTAGGGGTTCCCGACGATGACGGCGTCGGCTGCGCGCATGAGGCGGGCGATCTTCGTCGCAAGGAGCGCGCGGACGACGGGATTCCGGCTGCGGTCGTAACGGTGGTGGACGGCGTCGTCGTAGTCGGCCACGATGGGGACCCCGGAGCTCCGGAGGCGCCGCTCGAACGGGGCGGGGAGGTACGGAAGGAGCTCTTTCTCGATGACGAGCACGTCGTAGTCGCGGAGCCGCCGCATGGAACGCAGCCGGTCAAGGTAGGCGCGGAGGACGACGCCGAGAGGACGGCGGCCCGTCGTGAAGAACGTCTCCACGTAGCGGCGCGGGAAGAGGGGGGCGGCCTCGCAGGCCAGCCCGTGCTCGGCAAGATGCGGAAAATACTGGTAGAACCGGACGCGGCTGCTGGGACCGGCCTCGTCGTACCAGCTGAGGAAGAGCGCGCGGCGGACGTCCATCAGCGGCCCTCCGAAAGCTCGCGGTAGAGGCGATCGTAGGCCTCGACGCCGCCGTCGAGGGCGAAGGATCGCTCGGCGACGGCGCGGCATCGGGCCGGCGTCTCGGGGTCGTCAAGGAGCTTCACGAGCCTGCCGGCCGCCTCGTCGAGGGCCGCCGGATCGTACGAGTCGACGACGACGCCTGCGCCTTCGCATTCGAGGAGCGTGCGCACGTCGCCGGTCCCGGCGTGGGCCACGCACGGGATCCCCATCGAGAGGAACTCGCCCATCTTCGTCGGGGCCGCGGCCTTAAGCGAGAAGCTCGGCTGGCAGAGGACGAGGCCGACGTGGGCCGGAGCGAGCGCCGCGGGGACGTCGGCAAACGGCGCGGATGCGATCTCGATCGCGTCGCTCTGCCCCGCCGCTTCCGTTGCGGACCGGATCGCGCCGTGCTGGCCGCGGTTCACGACGAGGAGGCGCGCGTCGGGCCGTCGTCGGCGGCGCATCGCGGCGAGAAGCCCGAGCGCGGCGTCGTACCGGTAGAGCTTGCCGACGGAGCCGAGCCACGCGAGCGTGAGGGGCTGCGGCGGAGGCGCGCTTGCGCGCCGGAAGCGTTCGAGGTCGACGCAGGTGCGGATCACGTCGATGCGCCGCGGGGGGCGGCGGAGGCCCGGCCAGCGCGAGAGCTCCTCGGCGCCCGCCTCCGTGAGGCTTACGACGGCATCGGCCCGTTCGAGGAACCGCCGCTCGAGCCGCTTGAGGACACGATAGTACAGGGAGCGCGTCGTGAGCGAGCCGCCGTCGACGCGCTGGTCGGGGAAGAAGCCGCGCATGTCGAAGAGGAACCGCGCGCCGGTCTTCTCCGCGACCTCGAGTCCGATGATCGCGGCGACGTAGCTTCGCGCGTGGACGACCTCGACCGCGTGGCGGCGCGCGAGGCGGAGCGCAGCCCGGTAGCCTACCGCGACGTCGTAGAACGTCGCCGGACCCGTCGGTCGCTTGTGGTACCGGAGCGGCGTCCAGTCGAGCCCGGCCTTCGCGCCGCGGCGCCGGCGCGCCTCGCTGCGCGGGGCGTCCGAAAGGTCGCGCGGCTTCTCGAAGCACACGAGGCGGATCTCGTGCGCCGCGGCGAGCCGCTCGAGGTAGTGAAGGACCTGGCCCTCGCCGAGCGGCTCCAGGATCCCGTCGTAGGAGACGTAGAGGACGCGGACGCGGCGGCCGGTCATGCGTGCTCCCCTCCCGCGCGGCGATGCCGCCAGGCGGCGACGAGTCGGGCGGCGACTTCGCGGGCCGCCCTGCGGGCGACCGGGAGCGCAAACAGCGGCTCGATTCCCGCGAGGCGCGCGAGCACTGAGGCATGGCCGGCGTCGGCCGGGCGTTTCGCGTGGAGCCGGAGCGCATCCGCCGCGAGTGAAGCGACGAGCCGGCGCCGCTCCTCCCTCGTGGTCCGCGCGGCGGCGTAGGCGTCGAAGAGGTCGATGAACCGGT
>JBQTJL010000272.1:0-1599 GCA_052387135.1 Methanobacteriota archaeon
ACCGGGTGCGGGAATGACGGAGCCGGGCGTTAAGGAATCACGGATGGATAAACGTCAATTTCGGACATTGGGCTGTAACACATGCGCGCGTTTGTTCCAACCAGGATGGGTAGCGCCTCAAGATGACCGAACCAAGTTCCGACCTGATCCTGGAGGCGATTGAAGATTAGCGCACATGTTCCCGAAGAAACGTCCCGGATGCGGCGGCGTCCGTCGCTCGTCCGAGGGTCCGTGTCGAGCAACCGAAGGGGCAACATCCGCTCTCGCCGGCACACGTCGAACAGAGATGGAAGTACAAGAAGCTAGGGGCATTCCGGGAACGGCGCCCGGCCGGGTTCGTCCCGCACTATTAAATAGGAGGTCGCGCCATAGACGCCCCGTCGGGGAAACCGCTCAGGCGATGACGCAGGTCCGCTCGTGTGCCCCTCATGGGGTCTCCCCGGTCCTTCCCTGGGCCGTGGGATTTGCGCGGACCAGGCGAGCCGGTTTCCCTGCAAAGTTTCCTCGCCGGTTTTGTGGGCGGGTTGAACCCTAAAGAAAAATAGGGCCGAACGCGCCATCCGATTTCGCCGCGAGCGGGAAAAGAAGGGCGACCGGACGAGCCTGGATCTCCTCGTCCGGTACAGCCGCGAAGACGTCGTGAACCTGCGCCGGCTCGCGGACCTCGCGTTCGCGAAGCTCCGCGAGCGGACGATGTCCTTCACTTGAAGATCTTCAAGTGCTGCTGGTCCTCGTTGAAGACGGACTCGAGGTAGGCCAACGTGCTGCGGCGCGTCTCGACGTCATTCAGGCCCTGCCACTTGAAGTCGCCCGCGACGACGACCTTGGTGCGCTGGCCCATCGGGATGTACGTGTGGGTCTGCGTCGTCCCCTTGCCGGGCCCTTCGAGGACCTCGAGCATGAACCCGTCCGGCGGGAACATCGTCATCTGCCAGACCTCGTTGTAGGTCTTCCCGTCCGGGCGCTTCGTCTTTGCGGCGATCTTCATGACGTTGCCTTTCTGCTCGATCGGCTTCATCTCGGTGATGGAGTCGTGGGCATGCTGGCCGCTCATGTCGTTCAAGAATCTCCAGATCTTGTCGATCGGCGCATCGAAGATGCCATCGTCTCGTACAAACACCATGGGTTCGACCCGCGCCACATAGCCGTTTCACGGTACTAGTACGTTGCAGGCGAACCTTTATGTCGGCCCCTCGAAAACCGCGACCGGACCTACACGATCTGGTATCGAAGGAGGACGCCGACGCCCCCGAGCGAGGCGAGCTTCGCCCCGGCCTCGTGCGACGTGCTCACGACGAACGAGCGCGCATCCGACGATTTCGCGGCGACGAGGAACGCCTCGCCCTCGCCGCGCCGTACGAGCTCGTCCGTGACGAGGACCGTCTGCGCCGCGCCCGCCTCGATCGCGGCGAGCGCCTCGCGGGGGCCGTATGCCGCGGTGCCCGACGCCGCGATCCGGGAGAGGAGCTCCTCGACGAGCTGCGTCTCTTGGACGACGCGCGCGTCCTTCTGGATCCGATCGACCATGCCGCGCCGGATCGCCTCCTGGACGCCCGCGAGCCCCGCCTGCCCGGTCCCTTCGATCGTGGCGCCTCGGAA
>JBQTJL010000273.1:0-5684 GCA_052387135.1 Methanobacteriota archaeon
GGACCCGACGCGCCCAAGGCTCCTCAGCCAATACGTGACGTCGGGCGGCGCGTCGCAGGAGGCGGTCCCGACACCGGACGGGAAGTGGCTCTTCCTCAATCTCCAACGGAACCCGGGACCCACCGAACTCGTCGCCGACCCCGAGCGTGGAACCGGCTACGGGATCCAGGTGATCGACATCTCGGACAAGGAGAATCCTCGATTCGAATCGTTCTTCCCAGTGGAGATCCGGGGCAGCCACACGGTGTTCTACCGCGAGATCGGCGGCGTCCCGTACGTGTTCCTCACGGCCCAACCGTCCCGCCAAGGGGTCCCCACGGGCGAGGTCTACACGACGCCGGTGGGAAACGAGGTCGTGATCGCGCGCTTCTCCGAGGTCGGCGGCCGCCACGTGCTGCAGCGCGTCTCCGAATACCGCTACGCCGGCTCGCTTACCGCGACGACGTCGCAGGGCTGCTTCCCGCACGACATGTGGGTCGAGACGCACCCGAAGACCCGCCAGGAGATCCTCTACGTCGCATACTGGGACTGTGGCGCGATCACGGTCGACGTGTCGGACCCGTTGCGGCCGGTCGAACTCGACGTCTACGCCGACCTTGCCCCCTCGACCGTGAACCGGATCCACTACTTCCGCCCCGACCCCGTGCTCCGCGACGGACGCGTGATCGCCTACTCGGGCCCCGAGATCGACCAGAGCCCCGGCGAGCCGGGGTACCTCCGCGTCTACGACGTCACGGACCCCGCCGACATCCGTCAGATCGGGCACTGGCGCCTTCCGGGCGAGGTCGAGAACGACATGGCGTTCATCTTCTCGCCGCACAACTTCGAGTTCCACGGCGACCTTCTCGCGTTCGCCCACTACCACGCCGGCTTTTGGGTCCTCGACATATCGGAACCGGAAGCGCCGGCGGCGCTCGGGTTCTACATGCCGACCGGCGTCGAGGGGGCGCCCTTCGACCGGCCCGTGTGGAAGAAGGAGCCGAACTTCCCGATCGCGTACCTTCCGAACGCGTACGACGCTCGGTGGTACGGCGACTACATCGTCGGAAGCGAGCGGGGGACTGGCCTTTACATCATGGAGCATACCGGGCCGCATCCATGATGAGTCGCGTGGCGGCTTCCACGGCGCGTCCTGCGAGCCGGAGCGCAGGTCTATTTTTGGGGGTCCGAGACGGAGTCGAGGACCCCCAACACATCGGCCCATTCTCCAAGACCCAAGCGGAGCGAGGTCTTGGAGCGCTCCACCGGAAACCTCCCCCCAAACCCTATAGCCCGCCTCCCGCCTCCTTCCCTCCGTGGCCGCGCCCGCCGCCGCCGCGCCGACCCCCCACCCGCTCCTTGCCGAGACCCAGCGCTGGCTCGCAGAGCGGTTCGCGCGGTACTACGCGGGAGCCGACATCCCGATGCCGTCCCGGCACCCGCGCCGCGAGTGGGCGTTCATCCCGTTCGACCGCGAAGGGATGTTCCGGCACATCGCGTTCCCGACCGCCGCGGAGGTCCGCGGATACCTTAAGGAAAGGCCGCCGCGGCATGCCTACTACTCGACGGCATACTACCAGAAGCCGGACGCCCCCACGATGAAGGAGAAGGGCTGGCTCGGAGCCGACCTCATCTTCGACCTCGACGCGGACCACCTTCCGAACGCGAAGGAGCGGTCGTTCCCGGAGCTCGTCGCGGCGGTCCGCAAGGAGACCGTGAAGCTCGTCGAGGACTTCCTCATGCGCGACTTCGGGTACGCCGAAGAGGACCTCCACATCGTCTTCTCGGGCGGACGGGGCTACCACGTGCACGTGCCGGACCCGGCGGTCCAGGGCTTGGGGTCGCCCGAGCGGCGCGAGATCGTCGACTACGTGACCGGGACCGGGCTCGCGACGCAGGGGTTCCTCTGGGAGGAAGGCTACGCACCGGATCCGTACACGAAGGAATCGAAGAAGGGGAAGCGGATGCCCGGCGCCGCCGAGGCCGGCTGGCGCGGGCGCGTCACGCGCGAGTTCGTGACGATCCTCCGCGAGATCCTCGCCCTGGAGCCGGAGGCCGCGCGGGCCCGGCTCCTATCGTTTCCGGGGATCGGACCCGCTCGCGCCGCGGCGCTCCTTTCGCGGCTCGACGAGGAGCGCCTCCGCCGCATCGAGACGGAAGGCCGCGTCGACCAGTTCCCCGAGCTGGCCGCGGTCGCCCCGGCGCTCCTCGAGGAGGCGAAGCTCCGGAGCCCCGGCGAGGCGGACGAGCCCGTGACGACCGACGTGAAGCGCCTGATCCGGCTTCCCGGCTCGCTCCACGGGAAGACCGGGCTCCGCGTGACCCCGCTCACGCTGGATCGCCTGAAAAACTTCGATCCGTTCCGCGAAGCGGTCGCGTTCGGCGACGACCCGGTGGACGTCGAGGTCTTGGCGCCGGTGCGGTTCGGCCTCAAGGGCGTCCTCTACAAGCTCGAGCCGGGCCGCCGGACGATCCCGGAGCACGCGGCCGTGGTCGGCGTGGGGCTCGGGAAGTTGGCCGTTCTGCCCCGATCCTGAGCCGGCCGCAAGGGGCGGCCACAAAAAACCTTCATAGGGGCTCGCTCCTACCCTTCCTTGGTATCGTGCGGACCCAGACGTATTCGGGCGAAGAGGTCCGTGGCCTCCTCCACGACCTCCGGAACCACCTCGCGGCGGCCCACGGATACGTCCAGGTCGTGATCGAGGAGCACGGCGACGCGATCGACGAGGACGGCCGCGCGGCGCTCGAGCGGGCGCAGAAGAACCTCGTCGCGATGGAGTCGCGCCTCGACTCGTTCGGGAAGGAGGGGTGACGTTGGCAAAATCCGTCTCGAAGCCGGTGCGCGTCCTCGTCGTCGAAGACAACGAGGACCATGCGATGCTGATCCGCCGCGCGTTCCGCGGCGAGCGATGGACCGTGGACGTCTCGGGCACCGCCGAGGACGCGCTCGCCCGCGTCGCGGAGCGGTACGACGTGATCCTCCTCGACTACAAGCTTCCGGACATGGACGGCTTGGAGCTCCTCGACAAGATCCGCGCAAAGGACCCCTCCGCGGCCGTGATCTTCATCACCGGCGAAGGCTCGGAGGAGGTCGCGATGACGGCCCTTTCGCACGGCGCCATGGATTACCTCACCAAGCGCACCAGCTACCATCTCGGGATCGCGGAGGTCGTCGAAGAGGCGCTCTCGAAGCGCGACGCGCTCCTTACCGGCGAGGAGAAGGTCCCGACGCCGGAAGCCCTCGAGAAGGCGCTCGCGAACGTCCACCTCGAAGGGGTCCTCAAGGCGATGATCGTGATGACCGTGTCCGGCCGCCCCCTTGCGTGGAAGCTCCCGAAGGGGATCGAGGTCGCCAGTCTCGCGACCGCCCTCTCCCGGATCCGGGTCGAGGTCGACGGCGTCGCGAAGCTCTTGAAGACCGGCGCGTACTATATCCACCTGCGGCTCGGCGACGTCGGCATCCTCATCGAGCCGATCAACACGTACGGACTCCTCGCCTCGATCATCGACCCCCCGGAGGCCGTCGCGAGCGCCCGCGTCGCGACGCGCCAGGTGATCGATAGGATCAACCCGGCGTGGACCTAGGCCCTGGTCAAGACCTGTCCTATAACCCTTAAGCGGATCTCGTCGCACGCGGCCCCGGGTGACGTGCGGGTGACTGTGAGCGGCGTGCAGACCGTGATCGTTCTCGTCGCCATGTCCGGCGGCTTCGTGGTCCTGTCCCACCAAGAGGAGTGGACCGACCTCGTCGCGAACCTCAACGACAACGTGATGCGCGACCTTTCCCGCGGATCGCTCCGCGTGGTCTCCGCGATGGGCCTCTCCGGCGACGACGGGGTGAAGGAGGTCCTCCTCACGCTGCAGACCGGCGGGGCCTCCGGGTCCGTCACGGTCGACGGGACGATGGTCCGCATCGCGTCCGATTCCCAGATGACCTACACCGAGCTCGGCGCGGTTTCGCCCGCATCGACCCTCCGGGTCCTTCGCGACCGCGACGGATCGTTCGCCCGCGGCTACCTCGACGATGGGGACCTCATCGAGCTTTCGCTCCGGCTGGACCTCCTCGGGCAGCCGTTCGGCGCAGGCGACTCGCTCCACCTCACGTTCCTTCCGATGGAGGCCGCGCCGGTCGAGGTGCACGTCGAGGCGCCCGCCGCGCTCGCGCCGCACCGGTTCGTGGAGCTTTCCGTCCGGCAGATGTTCTAGAGCGCGCGCCCTACGCGGGGACGTCCACGAACTCCCAGAACTTGTACGCCTCGTCCTCGCCGAAGCAGTACCGGACCTTCTGGAAACCCGTGCGGAGCTCGGCCACGTCGGCGACGACCTTCTCCGGCGGCGCCTTTCCCTGGACGACGCGCGCGATCAACTCCGCCACCTCGTCCATTTCTCGGATTCCCATGCCCAGTCTCGTGAGTTCCTGGCTCCCGAGCCGGATCCCCGACGGGTTCATCGGCTTCGTGTCGCCCGGAAGCAGGTTCATGTTCGTGATGACGTTCGCCTTCTCCAGCGCCTCGGCCGCCCATTTTCCGCCGCCGAACGCGCGGACGTCCGCGACGACCTGGTGCGAGGCCGTGAAGCCTTTCGCCTCGCAAAGGACCGGGATCCCCCGTTCGTGGAGCGCCTGCCCCAACGCTCTTGCGTTCGCGACCACGGCGCCCGCGTAGTCGGCCCCGAACCGCAGGGCTTCGGCGAACGTGATCGCTTTGGCCGCCATGTGGTGGAGGTGGTGGCTCGAGACGACGCCCGGGAAGACGCCCTTGTCGATCCGGTCCCGGAACTTCGCGTCCTCATCGTCCCGTTCGTCGGGGTCCGCCAAGACCACCCCGCCCTGGGGGCCGGGTAGCGTCTTGTGGGTGCTTCCGGTCATCACGTCGGCGCCCTCGTGGAGGGGATCCTGGAACTTTCCGCCCGCAACAAGGCCCAAGACATGCGCCCCGTCGTACATGATCCGCGCCCCGACCTCGTGCGCGGCCTGCTCGATCGGCCCGGCGATCGGCGTCGGGAACAGGATCACGCTGGAGCCGAAGAGCGCGACCTTCGGTCGCACCTCGCGGATGAGCTTTGCCGCGCCGGCCGGGTCGACCGTCATCTCGTCCGCGTCGAACGGGTAGGTCGAGATCGCAAGGCCCCGGAGTCCCGCGGACCCGAACCGCGCATGGCTGATGTGGCCCCCGGACGCCGTGTCCATCGCGGTGACCGCGTCGCCGGGCTTTGCGAGCCCGAAGAACACGGCCATGTTCGCCACGGTCCCGGACGTCGGCCGGACGTCGGCCCACGAGCACCGGAAGAGCTTGCGCGCAAGGTCGGCGCACCGTCGCTCGACCTCGTCGATGTAGGTGCAGCCCTGGTAGTACCGCTTCCCCGGGTGGCCCTCGGCGTACCGGTCGTGGAAGTCCGAGACGAGAAGCTGGCGCGCAAGCGGCGAGATGAGGTTCTCGGACGCGATCATGGGGAGCGCCGCGTTGAACCAATCGTGATGCCGGCGGACCTGGTCGTACACGAAGCGGACGTCCTCCGAAGGGCCGGGCGAAGGCGCACGGGCGGGCATCGGGGAGGGAAACGGCCGGCCGGGATAAATAGCTGAGGCGCGGCAGCCCTGCCATCGTGGCCCCCGTACGCGGGAAACCGACGAGGAGGACCGAGGCACCATACGACGACGACGTTGGGGGAGGATTCGAATCCTCCCCCAACGTCGTCGTCGTATG
>JBQTJL010000274.1:0-8081 GCA_052387135.1 Methanobacteriota archaeon
CCTCCTCTCGCTCCCTCCGTCGAGCCTCGCCCACGACGCTCCCGGGGCCGCGGACCTTTCCCCGACGCCGCCCATGCTGCGGCTCTACCTCCACGGCCACGGTCGCCTCCGCATGGACACCGAGCCCGGCGCCTCGAACATCTCGTTCGTCGACACCGCGCTCGCGACACCGCTCGAGTTCCCGATGGACCCGCCCCGGAAGCTCCACCGCGACCTCCTCCTTGACGCGCGCCGCGACGGGTCGTTCGTCGTCTCCGCGTGCCTGCGGCAGGTCTCGTCGAACCTCCTGAACATGACGATGCGCGACGCGAACATGTCGCTCACCGCGACGCTCTCCTCCGCGTCCGAGGTGCTCGCGTCCGTCACGGACACGCGGTTCGTCCCCGCCGCCTTCCCGCAACGGACCGACTCGTGCGAGGCGCCGACTGTCTACGAGCTCGTGTTCCGGGTCCCCGACACGGCGGCCCGGATCCCCGAAGGCCAAGGGCTCTCGATGAACCTCACCTTCGAGCTTGCGCCGGAACCCGGCTCGACCGGACTTCCTTCCACCCGCGAGCAATGGGTCGTGAAGGTCTTCCTCGGCCGCGCCGAAGAGCACGCGACCCTTCTTCTTCCGGTCGTGAACCCGGTGAACCTCGACGTCCGGACCGAGGCGAACCCCGACGCAAAGCTCGCCCGCGTCTTCGCGCTCGTCACGAGCCCGCTCGGGCCCGAGCACATCGAATCCGTCTCGCTCGTCGTCGACGGCCCCTCGGTCCCGCGGAACCTCACCGGGCCCGTGCTCCACGAGACGAACATCTACCGGTGGGATTGGAACTGGGGCGAGGACGGCGCGTCCCCGGGCGCCTACACCTTCCGCGTGAAGGCGGTCGACCGTCAGGCCCAGGTGACGACCGCGGCCGGACCGCTCGAAATCGCGGCCCCGTCCCTCCTCGGCTTCGGCGAGACCGTCGCGACCACCGTGAACGACGAGGCGACGGCGCCGTTTACGTCGGACCCGGTCGTCCTCGGCGCGATCGCGCTCGTGGTCCTTGCCGCGATCCTTCTGGCCGCGCTCCTCGCGCTCTCGCGCCGCCGCGAGTCGAACCTCGCGAAGCTCCTCGAGCTCGTCGACGAGACGTACGCCCAGTTCCGCGGCGAGCCCGAGGGCTGCCGCCGCGAGCTCGTGAAGCTCTCCACGCACTTTGCGGGCGAAGCGAAGGCGGGTCGGCTCGCCGAGCCCCACCGCGCGAAGCTCCAGGCCCGGATCGACCGGTACCTGCGGAGCCTCGAAGGCGACCTTGCCCTCCTCGAGCGGGCGCTCGCGGGGCGGCTCTCGAAGTTCGCGAGGGACTCGACGTTGCGGATCGAGGCCGGCGGGACGATCTTCGGCAAATACGAGGTCGAGCGCCTGCTCTCGACCGGCGCGTTCGGCCGGACCTACCTTGCGAGCGACAAGATCCTCCGGCGCCGCGTCGTCGTGAAGGAGCTCCTCGCCGAATGGCGCGCGGACGCGAAGATCCTCGAATCCTTCATCCGCGAGGCCCAGATCGCGGGCCAGACGAACCACCCGAACGTCGTCACGGTCTACGACATCGAGCGGGTCGGGAAGGACCACTACATCATCATGGAATACGTGGACGGCGGCAGCGTCGAGGACCTGCTTTCGGCAAAGAAGCGCCTTGCCGTCCCGGACGCGGTCGAGATCGTGGACCAGACCTTGGCCGGCCTCGCGAAGGTGCACGCACAGAACATCTACCACCGCGACGTGAAGCCGTCGAACATCTTGCTCACGAAGGAGGGCACCGCGAAGATCGCCGACTTCGGCATCGCGCACACGCCTTCGGCGACCGCGACGGCGCTCCGCCTCTCCGCGACCGGCGTCCAGCCCGGGACGCTCCTCTACATGTCGCCGGAGCAGGCGAAGGGCGAGGCGGTCGACGCCGGAAGCGACCTCTACTCGGTATCGGCGGTCCTCTACCAGCTCGTAACCGGCGCGCACTACCTCGACTTCGAGGGGAAGACAGACTACCAGGCGCGGCAGGCGATCATCCACGACGCGCCCCGGCTCCCGATCCCCGGACAACCCGCGTGGCTCACCGAGATCCTTGCGAAAGGCCTCGCGAAGGACCGCAAGGACCGCTGGAAGAGCGCGGACGAACTGCGGCGCGCGCTGCGGCGCCACGTGCCGACGAGGGCTGCGGCCCTCGCGTGACCGGGCCGAGAAGCTTCGCGCTCGCGAGCTTCGCGCCGAAAGGAGCTACGCGCCAAGGAGCCAAGGGGCGGGACGACCCTTTTGGCTCTTCAGCGCGCGGCGAAGCCGCGCTCGTGGCCCCCGCCATGCCCCGTCCGTTCGGCCCGTCACCGCCGGAACCTTCGCCCGCGCTTCACGGAGCGCTCGCGCGCCCGCCACGCGACCACCCCGCCCTCGCCTTCGCGGAGGGCGTCCCCGAGGTAGGGCAAGAAGCGGTCGGAATCCGTCGCGGGAAGGAGTTCTCGCACGGCCATCGCGTCCAAGGGATCGACCGTAAGGACCCCGACGCCGGCCCGCCGGAAGGCGTCGACGTCGCGAAGGACCCGCGCCGCGGTCACGCGCGGGACCGCGATGTAGCTTCGGTTGGCGCCCAACTGATAGGCGAGCGCCTGCCGCGCCGCCGCGCGCCATGAGGAAAGCTTCAGCTCGACCGCGACGAGGTCCCTCCCCACGCAGAAGAGGTCGCAGACGCGGGTGTGGATCTTCACCTCGTCCCGGACCTCGTAGCCCTGTCGCTCGAAGTGGGCGCGGACCGGGAACCGCAGTTCCTCTTCGAAATCGGGCACGACCCGGGGCAACGCGCTTCGATCGGCCGCCTCGGTCATGGAGCTTTCGGGGGGAGGGCGGCGAAAGTGGCGTGGGGGCTTGTCGCGAAAGTAGGGCGAGGGCAAAGGCGAGCGCGAGCGCGAGTATAGCGCCAGGGTCAGGTCGAGGCTAGGGCCAGGCCGAGGGTGAGGGGCGCCTCCTTGGACCTCACGCTCGCCCTCTCCTCGCCCTTGACCTTGCTCCTCCCCTCGCGCTCGCGCTAGCGCTTGCCCTCGCGCTCGAAAACGAGGCGCCCCGTCATGCCCCGGCCGATGGAGCGCGCTAGCGCGGTTCCGGACAGTAGAAGTCGAGTCCCGGATACCCGCAGCAGTCGGACTGGAGACAGTAGATCGGCGGCGGGACGCAGTTTCGCCACCGGTTCTGGCTGTACCCGAGGCAGACGAGGCCGTCGCAGCGGTCGTACGGGAGCGGCTCCTTCAGCTTCTGCACGCAGTAGATCATGGCCTCCGCGGACGGGGCCGCGAAGACGAGCCAGGCGGTCGCAAGCAGGGCGGTCGAAAGCACAACGGTCGCAAAGCGCATGGTGTTCCCCCAAAGCCCGGGCGAGAAGCCGGCGCGGACCGGAAATAGCTTTCCGCCACGAGAGGGTACCGGTGCAATGGCGGACCGCCGCGCGACGTGGAGCTGGGCCCTCTACGACCTTGCGAACACGATCTTTTCGTTCAACATCCTGTCGTTCTACTTCCCCGTCTGGGCGAAGGACCATCTCGGCGCGGCGGACGCGCACCTTTCGATCGCGTTCGGCGCCTCGATGCTCGCGGTCGCGTTCCTCTCGCCGGTCCTCGGCGGGGTCTCCGACGAGTTCGGACGCCGGATCCCCTTCCTTGTGACCTCGACGGCGCTCTGCGTCGCGGCGACGGTGCTCCTCGGGACGCAAGGCCTCGTCGGCGCGCTCGTCCTCTACGCCTTCGCGAACCTGTTCTTCCAGCTCGGCCTCGTCTTCTACGACGCGCTCCTTCCGGACGTCTCCGAGAGGTCCGAGGTCGGGACCGTGGGCGGCGCCGGCGTCGGCATCGGGTACTTCGGCTCGTTTGCGGGGCTCGGGATCGGGGCCGTCCTCCTTTCCCGCCTCGAAGACCCGCACCCGTGGATCTTCGCCGCGACCGGCGCCTTCTTCCTCCTCGTGGCGCTCCCCTGCTTCCTCTTCGTCCGGGAACGCCGCGAACGGAGGTCGCTTCGGGACGTCGACTACTGGCGCGTCCCCCGGAGGCTCTCGCGCACGTTCCGCGACGTGTTCGCGAACAAGCCGCTGTTTCGCTTCCTCGTCGCGCGCTTCATCTATGCCGATTCCGTGAACACGATGATCATCTTCATGGGGATCTACGCGACGCGGGAGGCGGACTACGCCGAGGAGGAGGCGCAGTTCCTCCTGGGGGCGGGGATCGGGGCCGCGATCCTCGGCGGCTTCGTCTTCGGCCGGCTCGTCGACCGCCTCGGGGCCCGCCGCATCCTGATGGCGGTCCTCTTCGTGTGGATGGGCGCGCTCGCGCTTGCCGCCGCGATCCCGCTCCTTGCGCTCCCCCGCGAGGCCTTCTGGGGCGTCGCGGTCGGATCCGGCGTGGCGCTCGGCGGGACATGGGCGGCCGACCGGCCGCTGATGCTGCGCCTTACGCCGGAGAAGCGCGTCGGCGAGTTCTACGGGGTCTACGGGATGGTCGGCCGCTTCGCCGCGGTCGCAGGTCCCCTGATCTGGGCGCTCGTCGTCGACGGCCTACGATGGGGCCGCCCCGTCGCGGTCCTCGCGCTCCTCTTCCTCGTCATCATATCCGCGCTCGTGCTCCGGACGGTGCCCCGTGATGAGTTATAGGTGATGGACCCGCGGCCCCACCCCACTCATCCTCATCATCACTCGTCACTCATTACCCGTCACCCGTCACCGTCATTACCCCTCACCGCATTGCCGACGTCGTGACGGACGTCGACGTCGTCCTCTACGGAGCCACGGGATACACCGGCCGCCTCGTCGCGCACGAGCTCGACCGGCTCGGCGCGCGTTTCCTCGTCGCAGGGCGCGACGCAACGAGGCTCTCCGCCCTCTCGGCGTCCCTTGCCTCGAAGCCCGAGGCCGTCGCCGTCCCGATCGATGACGCGCCGGGGCTCCGCGCCTTGGCGTCGCGGGGCAAGGCGCTCCTCTCGATCGCGGGCCCGTACGCCCGCACCGGCCCGCCCCTCGTCGAGGCCGCGATCGCGGCCCGGGTCCCGTTCGGCGACGTCTCGGGGGAGCAGTCGTACCTTCGATGGTGCTTCGAGCAAGAGGCCAGGGTGCAAGCGGCCAGGATCCCGGTCGTGAACGCGCTGGGCTTCGACGTCGTACCGTCCGACTTTGCGGCGGCGAAGGCCGCAACAAGGCTCGGGAAGCCGGTCGAACGCCTCGACATCGGCGTCGCGATCTCGCACGTGCGCACGACCCGCGGGACGCGCGTCTCCGGCGCGATCACCGGCGGCCGCGGCTGGCACTACGCGGACGGCCGGTTCGAGGCCGCGGCGGTCGGCCGCTTCGCCCGCTCGTTCGAGTTCCCGCCGCCGCTCGGGCGCCGCTCCTCGGTCTTCATCCCGTGGGGCGACGTCGTCACGGCCCCGCGCTCGACCGGCGCGAAGTACGTCCGGACCTTCTTTACGGCAAAGCCCGGCACGGTGCGGCGCGTCCGCTGGACGTGGCCCCTCCTCGACCTCGTGACGCGGATCCCGTGGTTTGCCCGGCGGATGGAACGGAAGGCGCTCGCGGCCGAAGAAGGACCGACGCCCGAGGAGCGCGCGAAGGCCCGCTGCACGATCCTCGCGGAGGCGGTCGCCGCCGACGGCACGACCGCGACCGCGGCCGTGGCGACGCGGGACCCGTACGAGCTTACGGCCCGGACGGCGTCGCTCGCCGCGCTGCGGCTCTCGCGGGGCCACGTGAAGAAGACCGGCGTCCTCACGCCGTCGCAGGCGTTCGACGTCGACGAGTTCGCGAAGGAGCTTTCCGCGGCGGGCTTCAGCTTTTTATAGGGCCACGGGGCTTACTCGCGCTTGGGATTCGCCATGGCCGCCTTCCTTACGCTCGACGACCTGCGGCTCCCCGGGACGACGGTGCTCCTCCGGCTCGACGTGAACTCCCCGATCGTGAACGGGGGGATCGCAGGGACCGAGCGGATCGAGGCCTCGGCCGAGACGCTCCGGGAGCTCGTCGCGAAGAAGGCGCGCGTCGTCGTCCTCGGGCACCAGGGCCGCAAGGGCGGCGACGACTTCACCTCGCTCCGCGAGCACGCGGACCTCCTCGGGAAGACCGCCGGGGTCCCGCTCCGGTTCGTGGAGGACGTCGCGGGCCCGGCCGCGGCCTCCGCGATCAAGGGGATGAAGGACGGCGAGGCGATCTGCCTCGAGAACGTCCGGGGCTTGGACGACGAGACGCGGAAGGCGTCCCCCGACGAATACGCTAGGGCGCCGTTCGTGAAGACGCTCGCGTCGCTCGCCCAGTCCTACGTGAACGACGCCTTCAGCGCAAGCCACCGGAACCAGGCCTCGCTCGTCGGCTTCCCGCGGCTCCTCCCGGCGGCGGCCGGGCGCACGATGGAGCGCGAGCTCCTCGCCTTGGCGAAGGCGACCGAAGAGTCCGAGTCCCCGTGCGTGTACGTGCTCGGCGGCGCCAAGCCCGAGGACTCGATCGCCGTGATGAAGCGCAACCTCGCCGCGGGGAAGCTCGACCTCGCCTTGACCTGCGGGCTCGTGGGCGAGCTCTTCCTCGTCGCGCGCGGGAACGACCTCGGGAAGCCCACGATGCAGATCCTCGAGAAGAAGGGCGTCCTCGCGCATCTTCCCGAGGCCGAGGCCCTGCTCGACGCGTACGACGAGCACGTGATCACGCCGCAGGACGTCGCCGTGAAGACCGAGACGGGCGCCCGGAAGGACGTCTGGATCGAGGAGCTTCCGGAGAACCTCCCGATCCTCGACATCGGGCCCGAGGCCTTGGCCGAGTACCGCCACACGATCGCGGACGCGGCGAGCGTCATGCTGAACGGCCCCGCGGGCCTCTACGAAGAGCCCCCGTTCGACCGCGGGACCCGGGGGATCCTCGAGGCCGTCGCCGAGACTCCCGCGTTCACGCTGCTTGGCGGCGGGCACACGAACGCGGCGATCGAGAAGTTCGGCCTCGACCGCGAACGGTTCGGGTACGTGAGCCTCGCCGGCGGCGCGCTCGTCGCGTATCTTTCGGGCGAGCCGCTGCCTGCGGTCGAGGCGCTCAAAGACTCCAAGACGCGCTTCGGTCGTCCCCGGGGATGACGGGGGCATGGGCGCGCTTCGCGCGCGCTGAAGAGCCAAAAGGGTCGTCCCGCCCCTTGGCTCCTTGGCGCGCAGCTCTTCATCGCGAAGCTCATGCCCGCGAAGCTCATCCCCCGACACGGTGACGAGCCCCGTCGTTTCGCCAGGGGAACTCTCTGCCCCCTTGATGAGCCCGGAGTCCGCTCGCGGCCGACGGGGGGTAAACATGCGCGACCAAGGACTCCTAAGGGCGGGAGTGGGCGTTGCGGTCTTCATCGTCGCGGCGACGGCGAGCCACGGGGACGTGGGCGTCGACGCCGGAGCATCGAGCGACGCGGGGGCGTCGCTTTCGACCTCGATCCTGCTTCCTGGGTCTGGGAGTTTCGACGGCATCCTCGACCCCGGGAACGGCGACTCCCGGGACGTGTTCCGTTTCCAGGGGTCCTGGTCCGACCTCGTGAGCGTCTCGCTCTCCCAATCCGGCGCCGGCGGAGGCCACGTGAAGCTGAAGGGCCCGTCGGGCGAGACCTTGGGCGAGGCGGGCTCGCTCATCGGAGACGTGCCGCTAAGCGACAACGGCACCTACGAGATTGACGTCGAACAGACGAACCAGGGCGTGACGAACTACGTTCTCGGGCTCGTCCAAGGACCCGACCCGGAACCCTGCCGCCCCACCTGCGTCTCCTGAGGTGCCGCGCGTGGCAGACCCTTCGGCGTTGTCATCCGCCTCCGTCGCGTGGTCGGTCGCGAGCGGGGCCGCGCTCGCGCTCCTCGGCGGCGTGCTCCTTGCGGCCCCGGTGCGGCCGCGCGGCACGGTGCCGTTTGCCGGCTTCGCCCTCCTGTGGGGCGCCCACGTGGCCCTCGGCAACCTTGCGGGCTCGGGCGCGTTCGACCTCGCCGCGTCCGAGGTCCTGCTCCTTGCCGCCCTCGCGACGGTCCTTCCCACGGGGATCCTCGTCCTCGAGTTCGGTGCGGCGCAGGACGGCGCCGCCTCCCGGATCCC
>JBQTJL010000275.1:0-1595 GCA_052387135.1 Methanobacteriota archaeon
ACGTGCTCGCCGCGCTCGAAACCGCGCACGGCGCCGGCATCGTCCACCGCGACGTGAAACCCGGCAACATCCTCTTGACGCAGGACGGACGCGCCAAACTCGCCGACTTCGGCATCGCCCGCGGACCCGCCGGCGCGAAGACGGCCGCGACGAAGTCCGGACTCGACGGTGCCGGCACGCTCGCCTACATGGCGCCCGAACAAGTCCGCGGCCGCCCCGCCGACGCACGGACCGACCTCTACGCGCTCGGCGCCGTCCTCTACCAGATGCTCACCGGCCGGACCTACCTCGCGTTCGACCGCCTCACGAGCTTCGACGCGCGGATCGCCATCCTCGAAGACGCGCCCGCGCTCCCGATCGCGGGAGGGCCCGAGCCCGTGAACGCGCTCCTTGCGCGGCTCTTGGCTAAGGACCCCGCCCAAAGGCCCGCGAGCGCGGCGGAGGCCTTAAGTAGTATTGGAGTCATACTTTAGTAGTACTATGGTAGTACAAAAGTTGTCGGTCTCCCTTACCGAGGAGGCGCGTCGCGCCTTGGACCGCATCGTCGCCGCGCGGGGGGAGGAGCGAAGTCCCGTCCTCGAGATGTTGGTCCGCGAGCACCCGCTCGTCGCCCGCGAGATCGAGGCGATGCGCGCGGAGCCGCGGCCGGGGAAGGTCGCGCCCGGGACGACGAAGGGGCGCGACGTCGAGAAACTCCTCGTGCTTGCCGAAGTGGCGGCGAAGGCGTGGGAACGACGCATCGCGTCGGGCGAGGTGAAGGTCCACGTCCTCGACCGATGAACGCGCCGCGTTCGCTTCCGAGCTCGACGGAGCGCTCCCGGACCGGAGTCCCGCGGACCGGCGCGCACTGGTCGCGGGGCTCGTGAACAAGCACCTGCCGGGCGGGACACGGGCCGTCCTCGTCGGCGGCGCGCTCGTCGAGTTCTACACCGCGGGCGCGTACACGACCGGCGACCTCGACCTCATCGGAGACCGCGATGCGGCCGCGACCCTCCTCCTTGCCGCAGGTTTCCGGGCGGATCGTCGCTATTTCGTCCACGACCGGTACGAGCTCGCGGTCGAACTCCCGAAGGACCGTCTCCGGAAGACCGAGACCGTGGTCGAGCTCGACTTCGAAGGCTACCGCATCCCGGCCGTCACGGTCGAAGACGCCATCGTGGACCGCTTGCTCGCCGCAAAATTCTGGAAGTCGCAGACGGACTGGGAGCAGGCGATCCTCCTCTACGCGGCGCACCGGACGCGGCTCGACCGCGACGCCCTCGCGAAGAAGGCGGCGCCGAACGAGGTCGGCGACATCCTCACCGAACTCGTCGAGACGGTCGAGCGTGCGCCCGACTGACCAGCGCAGGCGCGAAGCGCAAACGCATGGGCCAGGGAGGGCAAGGGCGAAGGCGGCGCCGTCGTTCCCTTGCGCCTGCGCCTGCGCATGCGCGTGCGCTCGTAGGAAACCACGATATAAATACGGGCGCGCACTATCGCCGTGCGATGCCGACGGACGGCCCCCACACGATCGCGGAGAAGATCCTCGCAACGAAGGCGGGCCGGGCCTCCGTCCGGCCGGGCGAGATCGTCGAAGCGAAAGTAGACGTCGCGAT